>CANMAT010000076.1 GCA_947494865.1 Deltaproteobacteria bacterium | reverse complement strand
GGATCGAGCACGCGGTCCCACACGCGCGGGAGCAGCGCGCCGATGCCCACGCCCAGCAGAAAGCCGATGCCGAGGGAGGCCGCGAAGACGCCCGTCACCTGATCGTCGGACGAATCGCGCGACGAGAGGCCGAGGCCCACCCCGAGGCTCACCGCGCCCACCACGGCGCCGGTGACGGTCACCGCGAGGCGCCGCGAGCGCTCGTTGTCGGCGTGCCAGGTGAGCACCGCGTCGAGGCGACGGAGCCGCGCGGCCGCCGTGTCCGACGACGCGGCAGCGGGCGGAGGCGCTACGAGGGGACCGCCCCACGGCGAGGGCGGCGGCGCGGGTTGAGCGCTCGCGCTGACCGTGTGGGCCAGTGTGGCGAAGACAACGAGCAGGGCGGTGTGCTTCATGGGGGCGCCCGGAGCCTATACGCCCACGCGCGCGATCGCGATATCGTCTCAGACCATGCGCGCATCCATGATGAACGTCCCCCTCACGATCACACACCTCCTCGAGCGCGCGGCGCGGTACGCCCCGCGGCGCGAGATCGTCTCGCGACGGCCCGACCGGTCGCTCCACCGCACGACGTGGCGCGAGGTGCACGAGCGCGCGGGCCGCCTCGCGCACGCCCTCGCGAAGCTCGGCGTCGGCCCCGGCGACCGCGTCGCCACCCTCGCGTGGAACCACGCGCGCCACCTGGAGCTCTACCTCGCCGTGCCCTCCATGGGCGCCGTGCTCCACACGCTCAACCTCCGGCTGCACCCCACCGAGATCGCCTACATCGCGCGCCACGCGGGCGACAAGGTGGTGGTGGTCGACGAGACGCTCCTGCCGCTCCTCGCAAAGTTCATCGAGCACGTGCCCTCCATCGAGCAGGTGGTGGTGATGCGCGACACCGCCGCGCCCCTGGCCGACAAGCACCTCGACTACGAGGCCCTCCTCGCGCCCGAGGCGCCCGCGTACCCGTGGCCCGCGCTCGACGAGAACGACGCCGCGATGATCTGTTACACCTCGGGCACCACGGGCAACCCCAAGGGCGTGGTGTACAGCCACCGGTCGTGCGTGCTCCACACCCTCGTGGCGTGCATGACCGACACGCTCGGCGTCTCCGAGGGCGACACGGTGCTCCCCGTGGTGCCCATGTTTCACGCCAACGCGTGGGGGCTCCCGTTCTGCGCCGCGGCCACCGGCGCGAAGCTCGTGTTCCCGGGGCCGCACCTCGACGCGGCCTCCATCGTCGACCTCATGGCGAGCGAGAAGGTCACCCTCGCGGCGGGCGTCCCCACCATCTGGCTGGGCATCCTCGCGCTCCTCGATCAAGACCCCGCGCGCTTCGACCTCTCGTCGGTGCGCTCCATGGTAATCGGCGGAGCGGCCGCGCCGCCCGCCATGATTCAAGGCTTTCGCGCGCGTCACAAGCTCGAGGTCACCCACGCCTGGGGCATGACCGAGACCAACCCCCTGGGCACCGTCGCGCGCATCAAGTCGCACCTCGAAAACGTGTCCGAAGAAGACCGCCTCAAGGTGCGCTCCACGCAGGGCTACGCGGCGGCGTTCGTAGAGACTCGGCACGTCGACGACGCCGGCAAGGTGCTCCCGTGGGACGGTACCTCCATGGGCGAGCTCGAGGTGCGCGGGCCCTTCGTGGCGAGCGCGTACCTGGGCGGTGAGGGCGCCGATCGCTTCACGGCCGACGGGTGGTTCAAGACCGGCGACGTGGTCACCCTCGACGACGAGGGCTACGTGCGGATCACCGACCGCGCGAAAGACGTTGTGAAGTCCGGCGGCGAGTGGATCAGCTCGGTGGCCCTCGAGAACGCCCTCATGAGCCACCCCGCGGTGCTCGAGGCCGCCGTGTTCGCCGCGAAGCACCCCAAATGGGACGAGCGTCCCATCGCGGCCGTGGTGCTCAAGCCCGGTCACGCCGCCACGCGCGAGGAGCTCATCGCCCACCTCGCGCCGGTGTTTCCAAAGTTCTGGCTCCCCGACGATGTGGTCTTCGTCGCGCAGGTGCCGCGCACCTCGACGGGCAAGTTCCTCAAGTCGAAGCTGCGCGAGGAGTACGGCGACCGCCTCCTCGGCGCGTAGCGCGAACCTCGACGAAGCCCCGCGTGGTGTCTACCTTACGGAGCACCCCATGGAGAACCTCACGCTGCGCTTTCGCCTCGGTCGCATCCCGATCGAGGTCGAACCCCTCTTCTGGCTCATGGCCTTCGTCATGGGCAGCAACCTGCGGGGCCCCGCCATCGTGCTGTGGGTGCTCGTGGTGTTCGTCTCGATCATGGTGCACGAGCTCGGGCACGCCCTCGCGTCCATCGCGTTCGGCGCGCGCGCGAAGATCAAGCTGCACAGCATGGGCGGGCTCACCTACCCCGACCGTCAGCTCACCCGCTCGCAAGAGGTGCTCATGACGCTCGCGGGGCCCTTCGCGGGCTTCGCCCTCGCGGCCATCGCCTACGCGATCCCCATGCAGTTTCCCGCCGTCATGGCCTCCCCCAACGGCGCCCTGCTCCTGTCCCTGCTCGTAACGGTGAATTTCTGGTGGGGCATCATCAACCTCCTGCCCGTGCCGCCCCTCGACGGCGGCCACGTGGCGCTCGCCCTCGGCGGCCCGCGGCGCCACCACGCGGTGCGCGTGCTCGCGGTCATCGTGGCGGGCCTCGTGGTCGCGTGGTCGGTGATGGACGGCAGCATCTACCGCGCGGTGCTCTTCGGCCTCCTGGGCTACCAGAACCTGCAGATGATGAACCGCACCGCCCGCGCCTGAGCCCTCCGCCCGCCCGGCCTCATCTCATCGGGCATGACCAGCCCCGAAGCCCTCACCGCCGAACGTCTCCGCGACCTCTTCGCGTCGGGCCCCTTCGACGACGCCACCCTCGAGCGCCTCGTCCCCCATTACACCGACGACGTGGTGTTCATCGACCCCATCCAGACGGTGCGCGGCCGCGACGCCTTCGTGGCCATGAACCGCAGGCTCATGGCGCGCGCCCGCGAGCTCCGCTTCGACGTGCGCGACATGGCCCACGAGGGCGACCAGATCTTTCTCACGTGGGTGATGACCATGACCCCGAAGCCCTTCGGCCCCACGCTCCGCATCGAGGGCGTGACCCACTGCACGCTGCGCGACGGCAAGGTGGCCGTGCACCGCGACTACTGGGATCTGCTGGGGTCGGTGATGGAGACGGTGCCGCTCGCGGGCACCGTGTACAAGGCCGCGGTGGCGCTGCTCGGGTGAGCGCTCAGCCGCCGTGAATCTGCTGCGAGAGGTAGTTCGCGAGGCCCACCTGCTCGATGAGCGTAAGCTGCGCCTCGATCCAGTCGGCGTGCTCCTCTTCGGCCACGAGAATGTGACGAAAGAGGTCTTCGGTGCCGTTGTCGCCGAGGTCGCGGCAGAGCTTCATGCCCTCGTTGAGGCGGAGCACCGCCTCTTTCTCGACGTTGAGGTCGAGCGCGAGCTGCTCGGGCACCGTCTCGCCCACGTTCACCTTGTTGAGCCGCTGAAGATTGGGCACGCCGTCGAGGTACAGAATGCGCTCGATGAGCTTGTCGGCGTGCTTCATCTCATCGATCGACTCCTTCTGAATGTACGTGGCGAGGCGGGTGTACCCCCAGTTGCGGCACATCTTCGCGTGCACGAAGTACTGGTTCACCGCGGTGAGCTCCGCGGTGAGCACCTGGTTCAGGATATCGATGACGGCTTGCTGACCCTTCATGGCGATGCGCAACTCCTTCCCGTCGTAACGGGCAGCGGACTCTAACAAACATCGGGGCCGCCGCGGCGCTCAACCTCGCGCCCGAGCGGCCCGATCGAAACCCCGCGGAGAGACCTACGCCGACGAGCGCGACACCGCGAGGTGCGTGCGGCCGCGCGCGTCGACGCGGCTCGCCGTCTGATCCTCGAGGGCCTCGTCGATCATGTCTTCGATCATGCCGCGGCACGCGCCGCAGTCGGTGCCCGCGCCGCACGACGAGCCCACCGCGTCGACCGTGTGCGCCCCGCCCCCGATGGCCGCGCGAACAGCCGTGCAACGAACGCCATGACACACGCACAGGATCATCGGAGGAGTCTCACCTTCGGGCCGACCGCGTCACTCCGACGCCCGACCTGCGCGAGATAATAGTGAGAGCGGTTCTCGTTTTCAAGTCTGTCTGCCCCAGAATGTCGCGCTGCCTGCGGTGATCGGTTAACGTCGGAGACGGCGTCGCGCTTGATTTCGCGGCCGCCGAGAGGAGTCGACCGCACCCGATGCCTGGCGCCCCGAACGCCCCCGAGGCTCGAAGCCGCTATGAGGGAGACGCGCTCGTGGGCACGGTGCTCAACGGCAAGTTTCACGTTCACGCCGTGCTGGCCAACGGCGGCATGGGGCGCATCTACCGCGGCGAGCAGATTCCCCTGGGGCGCCCCGTCGCCATCAAGGTGCTGCACACGAAGTACACCGCCAGCCAGGAGGATCCTGCGTTTCAGAAGCGCTTCTTCCTCGAGGCGTCGATTCTTTCGAAGCTGCAGCACACCAACATCGTGACGGTGTTCGACTACGGGCGCATCGAGGGGCTCGAAGACGAGTCGTACTTCATCGCGATGGAGTTCCTCCACGGCGAGACGCTCCACCGGCGCTTGCGCGCGCTCGGGGCGCTCGCGCCCGTCGAGGCCATCGGGCTTGTGAGACAGATCGCGCGCGGCCTCCGCGAGGCCCACCGGCAGGGCGTCGTGCACCGCGACCTCAAGCCCTCGAACATCATGCTGGTGCCCGAAGACGATGGCCACGAGATCGTGAAGATCATCGATTTCGGGCTCGTGAAGGTGCTCAGCGACGACAGCGAGGAGCTCACCAAGGAGGGCTCGTTCCTGGGCTCGCCGCGGTACATGTCGCCCGAGCAGATCGCGCACGGCAAGGTCGACCACCGCACCGACATCTACTCCCTCGGCATCATTCTCTATCAGTGCCTCTGCGGCCGAACGCCCTTCGAGAGCGAGAACTCGGTGCACACCCTCATGGCGCACCTGCAGCTGCCGGTGCCGCCCATGCGCGAGCGCAACCCCGCCCTCGACGTGCCCGAGGTGCTCGAGGCCTTCGTGCGCCGCTGCCTCGAGAAAGACTCCATCAACCGCCCCACCACGATGGAAGATTTTCTCCGCGCCCTGCGCGACTGCGAGGTCTCCCTCGGCCTCACCGGCGCCGGCGCGATGAGCACCGCCCCGTCGGGCCAGTTCTCCGCCGGCCACAGCGCCCCGCTGCCCGTCGCAGGACATTCGTCCTACGGCGACCCCTCACTCACGTCGCACCCCTCGCTCACCGCGCGGCCGTCGCAGCCGTCGGGCTCGCAGCCCGGTCTCCTCATCGCCCCACAGCCACCGCCCATCGCGCCGGTCGCGCCCGCGCCCGAGGCGCCGCGCCGCTCGCCGCTGCCCTTCGTGCTCGTGGGCGCCGTCGTGGTGCTCTGCGCGGCCCTCGTAATCTGGCAGCTCCGCAGCCCCGCGCCGGCCCCGAACGCAGCGACCGCCGCGCCCGGCAGCGCGCCCCGCGCGTACCGACTCGTCATCGCGAGCAGCACCCCCGGCGCCGTGGTGTTCGAGGGCGCCGCGCGCCTCGGCCCCACGCCCCTCACGGTGATGATCGACAACGGCGCCGTGCGGGTTCAACCGCGCCGCCTCGAGGTGCGCCTCGACGGCTACGAGCCCTTCACCGTCGACGCCACGCCCTCCGACGAGGCCGTGCGCGTGGTGGCCAACCTCACGCCGCGCGCGGCGCCGCCCGCGCCCGTCGTCGCCCCGCCGCCCATCGCCGCCCCCGCCGCCGCGCCGCGCCCCGCCGTCGCGCGCCCCTCCGGGCGGCCGTCGCGACCGACTCTGCCCCACCCGCCCCCCGACAACGACGACATCCGCGCGCACCGATGAAACCACTGCTCACGCGCCTCGGCGCACTCACGTTCGCGGTCACCCTCGCGGGCGCCGCGCAGGCCAACGACCTCGCCGACGAGGCCGACCTCCAGTTCGAAGTGGGCGCCGAGGCCTACCGCGCGCGCGACTACCGCGGCGCCCTCGAGCACTTTCTCACCTCGAACCGCCTCGTACCCAACCGCAACGTCGTCTACAACATCGCGCGCGCCTACGAGCAGCTCTCGCGCTACGCCGACGCGCACCGCGCCTACTCGCAGGCCCTCGACGGCGAGACCGAGGCCGCCGCCCGCACGAGCATCACGGCGGCCCTCGCGCGCATCGCCCCCTACGTGGCCGTGCTGCGCGTCGCCACCGAGCCGCCCGGCGCCACGCTCTACATCGACCGCCGCGACCTCGGGCCCCGCGGCGCCGCCCCGCGCGCGATGGCCTTTCAACCGGGACGCTACCGCGTCATCGCCGAGCTCGAGGGCTACGAGACCGTAACCTCGGAGCCCGTCGAGCTGCGCGTCGGTCAGGAGTCGCCCCTCACCCTGCGCCTCACGCGCATCCTCGGCACCGTGCGCGTCGAGGGCGCGGTCGCCGCCGCCGTGCGCGTCGACCGCGAAGACGGCCCCGTCGTGGGCACCGTGCCCTGCGCGATCGAGCTCCCGCCCGGGCGCCACAGGCTCTTTCTCTCCGCCGACGGGCACCAGCCCGCCACCGAAGACGTCGAGGTCGCCGCGCGCGCCACCGTCACCGCGCGCCCCACCGTCACCGCCCTCACCGGCGCCGTGCTCGTGAGCGCCGACGAGCGCGACGCCCTCATCGAGGTCGACGGCCGCGCGATGGGCTTCACCCCCGCCGTCATCAACGTGCAGGTGGGCCCGCGGCGCGTGCGCGTCTCGATGCCAGGCTTTCGGCCCGTGGAGCGCGAAATCACCGTGCGCCAGAGCGCGCAGGAGCGCGTCGACGTAGCCCTCACCCGCTACGAAGAGGTGTCGGCGGCGTCGCGCGCGGCCGAGAGCGTCGACGACGCGCCGAGCTCGGTCTCCATCGTCTCGTCGCAAGAGCTGCGCGCGATGGGGTACCCCACCATCGCCGAGGCCGTCCGCGGCGTGCGCGGCGTGTACCTCTCCGACGACCACTCGTACGAGTCGCTCGGCTTCCGCGGCTTCGGGCGCCCCGGCGACTACGGCAACCGCGTGCTCGTGCTCGTCGACGGGCACCCCACCAACGACAACTGGGTCAACTCGTCGTACGTGGGCTACGACGCCCGCGTCGACCTCGACGACGTCGAGCGCATCGAGGTGGTGCGCGGCCCCGGTTCGGTGCTCTACGGCACCGGCGCCTTCTCGGGCGTGATCAACGTCGTCACCCGCGGCCGCAACGCCCCCAACGGCGGCGACGTGGCCGCCTCCACCAACCAGTACGGCGTAGCGCGCACGCGCGCCGGGCTCCGGCTGCAGAGCGGCAGCTTCGGCGTGTGGGCCTCGGCCTCGGCCGCGTACGGCGGCGGCAGAGACCTCTACCTCCCCGAGTACGCGCAGCCCGCGACGGCGACCACGCCCGCGAGCGACGGGTGGTCGCGCAACGCCGACGGCTTCGTCGCGGGCACCTTCACGGGGCGCCTCTGGTACCGCGACCTCACGCTCCAGTGGCTGTTCAACTCGCGCGACAAGACCATTCCCACCGGCGTGTACGACACGCTGCCGGGCAACCCGAGGACCGAGTTCGTCGACGCGCGCGGCCTCGCCGAGCTGCGCTACGAGCCGCGCCTCGGCGACACGTTTCAGCTTCTGACAAGGGCGTATCTCAACTACTACCGCTTCGTAGAGCGCCTCGCCTACGACGACGCCGACCCCAACAGCGACGGCTACGACACCTACCGCGGCCTCTGGGCCGGCGCCGAGGTGCGCGGCGTCTGGACGCCCGGGCGCGCCCTGCGACTCACCATCGGCGGAGAGGGCGTCGGCCACTTCATCGTGCGCCAGACCGCGGGCACCGTGGCGGCCCCCGAGGCCGACGACGCGAGCGATCACCCCTACCAGACCGCCGCCGCGTACGTGTCGGCCGACGGCTCGCCGACCGACTGGGTGCGCTACTCGGCCGCCGCGCGCCTCGACTGGTACAGCACCTTCGGCGCCACCGTGAACCCGCGCGTGGCCCTTATTTTCAGGCCCTACGCGCGCGGCAACCTCAAGGTGATGGCGGGCCGCGCCTTCCGCGCGCCGAGCATCTACGAGATCTACTACACCACCATGTCGGCGCGGCCCAACCCCGACCTCGCGCCCGAGACCGTGCTCTCCGGCGAGGTGGAGTTCTCGCACCGCATCAGCAACACGTGGACGGTGCTCGTCGCGGGCTACGCCAACTACATCGAGAACCTCATCGCCCTCCGCACCACGCGGAAGGGAATGACAGACTACGACCAGTATCAGAACACCGCGTCGCCGGTGCTCACGCTCGGCGCCGAGGCCGAGGTGCGCCGCGAGTGGCGCCAGGGCTGGATGCTCTCGGCGTCGTATGCCTTTCAACGGTCGCGCTACGCGTCGTCGGCCGAGAGCCTCCGCGAGGTGCCCAACGCGCCCGAGCACCTCTTCGCGTTTCGCGCGGCGGCGCCGCTGGTGCCGCAGCTCTTCGTGGCCTCGACGCGCGTCACCGTGGAGGGCCCGCGGTGGGACCGCAACGACAGCGCCACCGACCCCACGCAGACGCGCACCTCCCCGTCGGTGGTGTGGGATCTCGTACTGTCGGGGCGCGCCGAGCGCTTCGGCCTCCGCTACGCCCTCGGCGTGTACAACATGTTCGACTGGCGCTACGCGGTGCCCATGAGCAACGAGTTCGTGCGCGGCGACATGCGCCAGAGCCTCACCACCATGGTGCAGGGCGGCCGCACCTTCCTGGCTAGCGCGTCGGTCGATTTCTGAAGCGCGCCGAGCGCGCGGCGGCTCTACGCTGATCGCATGAGCGAGGCCCCCGCCATCACCCACGACCTCGACATCGAAGGCATGACCTGCGCCGCCTGCGTGGGCCGCGTCGAGCGCGTGCTCAAGAAGGTGCCCGGCGTCGCCGAGGCGAGCGTCAACCTCGCCACGAACCGCGCCACCGTCACCGTCGCGCCCGACCTCGACGGCGCGAAGCTCATCGCCGCCATCGAGCGCGCGGGCTACGGCGCGCGCCCCCACGTCGACCCCTTCACCGCCGACGACCTCGCCCCCGACGCCCCCGACGCCCCCGCCGAGGAGCCCTCGCCGTGGACCGCCGAGGCCCTCCGCGCCGCCGTCGCGATGCCCGTCTCGCTCGCGCTCATGGCCCTCGCCATGGTGCCCGCGCTGCGCTTCGAAGGGAGCGGCGGGGTGCAGTGCGCGCTCGCCGCGGGCGTGGTGTGGGGCGCGGGCCTCCCCATTCAGCGCGCGGCCCTCGCGAACCTCAGGCACCGCAGCGCCACGATGGACACCCTCATCGCCCTCGGCGCCAACGCCGCCCTCGCGCACTCGACGTGGACGCTCCTCGCCGCGCCCTCGCACGCGGGCCACGCGCACCTCTACTTCGAAACCGCGGCGATGATCGTCGCCTTCGTGCTCCTCGGCCGCGCCCTCGAGGCCCGCGCCCGTCGCCGCACCGGCGACGCGCTGCGCGCGCTCGTCGCGCTGCGCCCCCGGCGCGCCACGGTGGTGCGCAACGGCGAGGCGCGAGACATCCCCGTCGAGCGCGTGCGCGTCGGCGACCGCGTGCGCGTCGGCGCCAACGCGCGCATCCCCGTCGACGGCGCGGTGCGCGAGGGCAGCTCCTACGTCGACCTCTCGATGCTCACCGGCGAGTCGATGCCCGTCGCGCGCACCGTCGGCGACAGCGTCGCCGCGGGCACCGTCAACGGCCCGTCGCCCCTCGAGGTCGAGGTCACGCGCGTGGGCGCCGAGACCGCGCTCGCGCAGATCGTACGGCTCGTCGAGCGCGCCCAGGGCTCGCGCGCGCCCATTCAGCGCGCGGCCGACCGGGCCGCCGCGGTGTTCGTCCCCGCCGTGATGGCCTCCGCCGCCCTCACCTTCGTGGGGTGGAGGCTCGCGGGTCACCCCGTCGACCACGCCCTCCTCGCGGCCGTGTCGGTGCTCGTGGTCGCGTGCCCCTGCGCGCTCGGCCTCGCCACGCCCACCGCCGTGATCGTAGGCACCGGGCGCGCCGCCGAGAAGGGCTTCCTCGTGCGCGACGCGGCCAGCCTCGAGCGCGCCCACGCGCTCACCGACGTGATCTTCGACAAG
>CANMAT010000075.1 GCA_947494865.1 Deltaproteobacteria bacterium | reverse complement strand
CTCGACGGCCTCGACGCCGTGGTGGTCGACCTCCAAGACGTGGGCTCGCGGTACTACACCTTCGTGTGGACGGCCCTCCTCGTGGCCCGCACGTGCGCCGCGAAGGGCATCGAGGTCATCGTGTGCGACCGGCCCAACCCCCTCGGAGGCCTCGTCACCGAAGGGGCGCCGCAGCTCGATCGCGAGCGGTCGTTCGTAGGGCTGCGGTGCGTGCCCGTGCGCCACGCGCTCACCGTGGGCGAGCTCGTGCGCGACGCCGCCCGCGACGAGGGCCTCACCAACGTGACGGTGATTCCCATGAAGGGCTGGACGCGCGCCATGCGCTGGGAAGACACGGGGCTCCCGTGGGTGCTCCCGTCGCCCAACATGCCCACGGCCGACACGGCGTCGGTGTACCCCGGCGGGTGCCTCCTCGAAGGCACCAACCTCTCCGAGGGTCGCGGCACCACGCGGCCCTTCGAGCTCCTGGGCGCTCCGTGGGTCGACGGCGTCGCGCTCGCGCGCTTCGTCACGGCCCACGCAGGGGCGGGGTGCGTCGCGCGGGTGAGCACCTTTCGCCCGATGTTTCAGAAGCACGCGGCCACCACCTGCCGCGGCGTGCAGGTGCACCTCACCGACCGGGCGACCTTCGAACCGTACCGCGCCTACCTCGCGCTCATCGCCGCCGCGCGGCGCATGGAGGGCTTTCGCTGGCGCACCGAGAAATACGAGTTCGTCGACGACCGGCCCGCCATCGACCTCCTCACGGGCGACGGCGATGTGCGCCGCGCCCTCGACGCCGGCGCAGACTTCGACGACGTGATGCGCATCGGCGAAGACCGCATGACGCAGTGGCGATCCGCCGAGCGCGACCGCTGGATGTACTGACCGCCCTGCTGCGCGCACACAATCCGGCGGCGGTCACGACGCCGAGGTCGTCGCCTCAGTCGGCGACCATGTTGTCGAAGCGCTTGAGGTACCCGATAAAGCGCTCGCTCACGGCGCGCTCGCGGTACTCGGCGCGGGTGAGCGGGCCGCGACGCGCGACGTAGCCCTCGGCGCGCGCCTCGCGGGCCCAGTCGGGCGTCACGATGGCGGCCTTGCCCACGGACACGAGGTCGGCGCCCTGCACGAGCGCGGCGTCGGCGTCGGCGCGATCCCAGATGTTGCCCGCGGCGATGATCTTCACGTCGTCGGGGAGGGCCGCGCGAAACAGCGGGAGCGGGTGCTCCGCGGGGCGCTTCTTCGTGGTGCGACGCGCGTCCCACAGCGACAAGTGAATGAAGTCCGCCCCGTCGTCGGCGAGCCATCGGGCGACGGACACGGTCTCGTCGAGGTCGACGCCGCGCGTGTAGCCGAAGTCTTCGGGCGAGAGGCGCACGCCCACCGCGAAGCCCTTCGACACCCGCGCTCGCACCGCGCGCATCACCGCGCGCACGAGGCGGGCGCGGCCCTCGATGGCGCCGCCCCACGCGTCGTCGCGGGTGTTCATCGAGCTGCTCAAGAACTGCCCCAGCAAGTACCCGTGCGCACCGTGAAGCTCCACGCCCGCGAAGCCCGCCTTCTCAGACCTCTCCGCGGCGTCGGCGAAGTGGCCGATCACCCGCGCGAGGTCTTCTTCGGTGGCCGCGCGGGGCACTTCGAACGAGGCCTTGTCTTCGCGAAACTCGCTCGCGCTCCAGGGCTGCTGGCCCGTGAGGCGCGAGGGGCACCGCACGCCTCCGTGATAGAGCTGCACCACGCCCAGCGCGCCCTCCGCGGCCACCGCGCGCGCGAGGCGCGAGAGGCCGTCGAGGTGCTTGTCGTCCCACACGCCGAGCTGGCCGTCGAAGCCCTTGCCGTCGGGCGACACATGGGCCGCGCAGGTCTCGACGAGGCCGAAGCCCCCGGCGGCGCGGCGCGCGAGCCACGCGAGCTCGTCGTCGCCGAGGGTGCCGTCGTCGTGGCTCTGGCCGTTGGTGAGGGGGGCGAGCGCCGCGCGGTTCTTCGCCACGGCGCCGCAGCGGAAGGACACTTCATCGAACAGACTACGGGTCATGGCACTACCTCTTCGATCGCACGAGCTCGGAGATCATTACGCCCGCGGCCACTGCCACGTTGAGCGACTCGACGGCGCCGCTGCCCGGAATGGCCACGACGGCGTCGCACTGGGCGCGCACCCGGTCGGAGATGCCCTCGCGCTCGTGGCCCATCACCAGCACCGCGGGGCGCGCGAAGCCGTAGCCGATAACGCTCTCGCGCGCCGCGCCGTCGGCGCCGATCACGCGAACCCCACGGGCGCGGAGCCGCTGGAGCGTGTCGGCGAGGTCGGTGGTGCGCACGCACGCGAGGTGCTCGACGCCCCCTTCGGCGACGCGCACGGCGTCGGGCGGCAGCGCGGGGTGCGGCGCGGGCGAGCCGAGGAGGGCGGCGTCGACGCCGAAGAACGCGGCGGTGCGAAGAATCGCGCCGATGTTGTAGGGGTTGCGCACGCGGTCGAGCGCCACGGCCACGCCCTTCTTCGCGGTGAGCAGGTCGGCGAGGGAGGCCGCGGGGGTGAACTTGCGCGGGCGCGTCGAGACGCAGAGGCCCTCGTGGTGCGTCGAGTCGGCGATGCGCTCGAGGCGCTGCGGAGCGAGCTCTTCGCACGGGACGCCGCGCGAAGCGGCCCACCGCACGAGGTCGTCGAGCGCGGGGCGCGCCTCGGCGGAGAAGGCCACGCGCACGATCTCGTCGCGGCGGCGGTCGAACACGGCGAGGCCCGCGCGCAGGCCGTACACCGCCTCGGCGGCGTCGGTGGCGGGGAGGTCGACGCGCGCGGGCGGAGGGGGACCAGGTCGTCGCGGCTTCACGGGGCGCGCGTTGTATCACGGCGCATCGCGCTTCAACGATCAGCAGTCGACCCGACGCCGAGGGCCTCGGCCGACGCGCGCTAGCGCCGCGCGGCGCGGCGGGCGGGGCGGCGCCGAACGACGCGGCGGGCGCGCACGCCCTCGCGGCACTGCGGGTCGCCCGCGGAGCACCCGATGCGAACGTGAAAATGGTTGTCGTGCGGCGACACGTTGCGCGGCTGCAAGAGGGTGAGCGCCACGCGGTCGAGGAAGCCCTGCGAGGCCCCGTGCTCGCGCCCGAAGGCGAGCAGGCGCGCGCGCAGCGGCGACGAGATGAACACCCGCTCGACGCCCACGCGGCGGTCGCTCAAGAGGGCCTCGACGATGCCCCAGTTGCGCGCAGTGTCGAACACGTAGCGGCCGTCGAGCGAGCGGCCGTTGGCGTCGAAGGACACGTAGTCGTCGAGGTCGACGGGCGCTCCGTTGCCCCGCGCCGTGGCGTGGCGAGCCAGGAAGCACACGTCGGCGTCGCGGCCGCTCTGGTGCGAGCGGTGCCGCCCTACGGGGCCGCCGTGCTGCGCCGAGAGGTCGCCGACGGTGAGCCTCGCGCCGAAGCGACGGTGCGTGGCCGCGCCCACGCGCTCGAGGAGGCCCACGAGCTCGTCGGTGCCCCAGTGCAGCACGCGCCCCGGGAGGAAGCGCACCTCCTCGCCCTCGGCGAGGTGCCGACCGAACTGCAGCGTGCCGCTGTTGGCCCACCCCAGCGAGGCGCTCGGCGGAACCCTCGGCCGCGCGGGGCGCCGCGACGAGCCCGACGCGCGCGGGGGGCGGGCGTGCTGCGCCTGCGCGACCTCGACGCACAGAAGCGTCGCCAGCAGCGCCGCGATCGATCCCAGGATGCGTGAAAGGCTCCGCACGGGGTCGACGCTGTAGCAAACAGCAGGCGATTCTCTCCACTCTTCGACAGTCGTAAGCGAATTGACAGGCTGCGCGAGCGTTCAGTAGGGTACTGTTTGTAAGCCGGTACTACCGGCAGAAGAAGGGACTCTCGCGGCGTCATGCAACCACTCACCGAGCGTCAGGAAGCGATCCTCGATTTCATCCGCCGGTCGATTCGCGAGCGGGGGTATCCCCCTACGCTCCGCGAGATCGGCGCGCAGATGAACATCCGCTCCACCAACGGGGTGAGCGACCACCTCCGCGCCCTCGAGCGCAAGGGGTACCTCCGCCGCGAAGACATGAAGTCGCGCGCGCTGCGCCCCACCACGCCCGACGCCCTGGCCGCCGGCGACGACGTGCCCTCGTTCGACATCCGCGTCGACGCCGAGCCCGCCAACCAGGCGGTCAACGTCCCGCTCGTGGGGCGCGTCGCGGCGGGTCCCCTCACGTGGGCCACGCAGCACGTCGAGCAGCAGATCATGATGGACCCGACGCTCCTCCGCGGCGCCTCGAAAGACGAGACCTTCGCGCTTCGGGTGCGCGGCGACTCGATGATCGACGCGGGCATCAACGACGGCGACATTCTCTTCGTGCGCCGCCAGCAAGAGGCCCAGCGCGGCGAGATCGTGGTGGCCCTCGTGGGCGACGAGGCCACGGTGAAGCGCTACTTCCCCGAGCGCGACCACGTGCGCCTCCAGCCCGAGAACAAGCGCCTCGCGGCCATCTACGTGCGCCGCACCGAGCTCGGCGGCTTTCGTATCCTGGGCGTGGCCGTGGGCCTCTTTCGCACGGTGGCCTCCCCGAAGGCGACGTGATGTTCGCGCCGCTGCTCGTAGGCTCCGCGCTCGCGGGCGTCGCCACGGTCGGCAGCCTCGTGCAGCACTACCGCCGCCAGCTCGGGCCCATGACCCTCGCCGACGTGCGGGCCCTCACCGAGCTCTCTCCCACCCCCATCGCCCTCTGCCGTGAGGGCTTCGTCAAGATCGTGGGCACCCTCGGCTGCGACGCGCCCGAGCGCAGCCTCTACGGCGACGCGCCCGTGGCCGTTCGCGAGGTGCGCCACTACGCGGTCGAGGGCCGCGGGGCGTCGGGGCACCGCGTGCTCTCGCGCGTCGATCGCTCCACCCACCCCATCTGGATCGAAGACGACTCGGGGCGCATCACGCTCGACCCGCTGGCCACGCGCATCGACTACGAGATCGATGGCAGCGAGGTCGAGCCCATGATCGAAGAGCTTCGCTTGCGGGTGGGCGAGCGCGTGGCGGTGCTGGGCTCGGTGGCGCGCGACGTGGCCGTGGCGCACCACCCGATGCGCCGCTCGGCCGTGCAGACCGACGGGGGGGTGCGCTTCCTCGCGCCGCCGCTGGTCACGTGGCGCACCGAGCCCGAGGTGTACCCGAAGCTCTTGCCTCCCGCGGGGGCCACGGCGCTGTCGGCCAGCTCCATCGCCCTCGCGGTGCTCGGGGCCCTCCTGCGGGTGTGACCGCTCAGGTGCCCGTGGCCGTGTCGTCGGCCTCGGCCTCGAACTGCGAGGCGTCGTTGTCGTTCTCGACCCCGAGGGAGCCGCCGTGCCGCGATCGCGTCACGTTGAGCTTGTAGTGGCGCGCGCGGGTGTAGAGCGTCGAGCGTGAGATGTCGAGCGCGGTCGCGGCCCGACGCATGTTGAATCCCGTCTGAATGAGCACCCGCTCGATGTGGGCGCGCTCTACATCGGCGAGCGTGAGGGCCGTCGGATCGATGGCCCCGAGGAGCTCGGCGGGCGCGTGCTGCGCGACCGGCTCGACCGCGGGGGCGCGGGGGGCAGGGCGCGCGGCGCGCGGCGCAGGCGCGGGGGGCGCGGGGGGCGCGGGGGGGGCCACGACGACCTCGGAGGTCACCTCGTTGGCGGCGGGCACCAGGTGACCGTGAATGGCCGCGGTGATGGCATCGGGGCTCACCAGATCGCCCACGCCGAGCCAGGCGCGCTCGAGCACGTTGCGCAGCTCACGGATGTTGCCCGGCCACGCGTGCGCGGCGAGGGCGGCGAGGGCGGCGGCGCCGAGCGAGGGCGCGCGTCGGTTGTACACCCGCGCGAGGTCGGCGAGCACCGAGCGCGTGACGGTCGAGAGGTGGTCCTCGCGGCCGCGCAGCGCGGGCACGGCCACCACGAGCGACGAGAGGCGCTGCAGCAGGTCGTCGGAGAAGCCGCGGACCTTGCGGGGCGTCGGAGCGCGCAGGTCGCGGGTGCTGGTGGCGATCACGCGCACGTCGGTGAGGATCTCCCGCGCGTCGCCGAGGCGCTGAAACATGTGGCTCTCGAGCACCTTGAGGAGCTTCGCCTGCGACGCGGCGTCGAGGGCGCCCACCTCGCGGAGCACGAGCGTGCCGCCCGCCGCCTGCTCGAGGAGCCCGCGGCGCGCGCGCTTGCCCTCGGGCTGCCCGCCAGACTCACCGCCGAAGAGCTCGGCCTCGAACTCCTGCGCCGTGAGGCTCGCGCAGTTACACTCGACGAAGGGCCCCCGGGCGCGCCCGCTGGCCGCGTGGATCGCCCGCGCCGCGCGCACCTTGCCCGTGCCGCGCTCGCCCGTGAGGAGCACGGTGCACAGCGATGCCGCCGCGAGCTCGATCACCGACGCGAAGGCGTCGCGGGCGCGCGGCGCGACGGCCGCCTCGCGGGCGGTCTGCGCGAGCGCGCTCGAGGGCACCCAGCGGCCGCCCACCAGCAGCGACGAGAGCATGTCGAGGAGGGCCGCCTCGGGGCGGTGCTCGTGCGCGCTGTAGAACACCACCACGCCGTCGGCGTGACCCGCGTGGCCCACCGGCACGCCGATGGCCTCGACGATCTGATGCGATTGGGCGCCGAGCACGGTCTTCACCACGGCGGCGTCTTCGCGCTCGAGCGACTCGCTCCACTGGGGGCAGTGCGTCGCCCACACGCGCGAGGCGAGGCCCTCGGTGTTCGAAAGGGTGCCCCACCCGCGGCTGCCGTCGGGGCGCAGCGAGTACACCGCGTCGCAGCGCAGGGCCTTCGCCGCGCGGTCCCACGACCAGCGGGCGGCGACGCACCAGTTCATGGCGGCGCACACCTGCGTGATCACGTCGCGGAGCATCTCGCGCCGCGCGCCGTCGGCGCCCATCGCGCGGGCCACGGCGCGGGCCACCACCCGGCGGCGGTCGGCCTGGTGCACGTCGGTCACATCGACCTGTTGCACCAGGGCGCCGCGCTTGCCGTCGATCTCGCAGGGGGTCACCGTCACCGACGACCACGCCTCGCCCCCGCGGGGGTGGTGCGCGCACTCGAACTCGAACACCCCTTTGGCGCCCGTGAGCACGGCCCGCAGACCGTCGCGGGCCGCGGACGCGGCGTCGGGGCCGAAGCCCATCGCGCGGGCGCAGGCGTGGGCGAAGCTGAGCCCCACGCTCTCGACGGCGCGGCCGTGACGCTCGACGACGCCGCGGGCCCACGAGGCGTTGACCCAGCGCACCACGCCCAGATGATCGACCACCGCCACCTGCGAGGGGAGCGCGTCGAGCGACGACCAGCGCTCCACGTCGACCGGGGCTGCCGCGGAAACGTCACGCACTCCGGCGCTCGCGCCGAACCCCTCGTCTTGCCCCGCCGACGCGCCCGAATGATCCGTGAAGTGCAGGTTCATCGCTTTACCCTCGGCTGAGTCTGCGCAGCGCGCAGACCGTGACTGCAGCCCCGTCGAGACCGCTTCTCCGGGCATCCAGAACCGTCTCTGGCACCCGTCGCGCTCCCCTTCGCGAGAGTCGTGCCGTCTCGGATTGAGACATGTTCGGACGCGCGATCCCGGCACATGTCGCAGATTCGGCGCGTCGCAGCGTGAAATAACCGCCCCGACTGCTGTCACGAAGTTGACAGTGTCAGCAATCCGTTGTGCCTCCGCTCACGGTTTTCTGACAGCGCTACCGGTCGGACATGTCGGCGACGGAGATTCGCAGGGTGACCGCGCCGCGCGGCCCCACGGCGCCTCCCTGCGACCAGTCGAGGAGCTCCTCGGCGATGCACGACGACAGCCCCCGCGCCGCGAGCGGCGGCGAGAGGGCCACCGAGAACGTGGTGCCGTCGCGCTGAAGGCGAATGGTGGCCACGATGAAGCGCAGCCGCGCGACGGCATCGGGCGCGACGGCGCGGGCGCGCGTGACGCACCGCACGAGGGCGGGGCGGCGCACGGCGAGGGCGGCCGTCGCATCGCGCGCCGACGCCCGCTCGACGCGCACGAGGGCCACCGCGGGCGTCGCGTCGGGGCGCGTCTGCGCGCGCGCGGCGCCCGCGCACGCGAGGCCCACCGCGAGCAGGGCGCGCCAGCGTCTCATCGCGGCTGACGATACTCGAAGCGCTCCGGCGAGGGAGCGCGCTATCGTCGGCGCCCTCATGACGGCGACCCGCAGCGACCTCGTGATCGGCGTCGCCGGTCACATCGACCACGGCAAGACGGCCCTCGTGCGCGCCCTCACCGGCGTCGACACCGACCGCCTCCCCGAAGAGAAGGCCCGAGGCATCACCATCGAGCTGGGCTTCGCGCCCCTCACGCTCGCCAACGGCCGCCGCGCCGCCGTGATCGACATGCCCGGCCACGAGCGCTTCGTGCGCACCATGATCTCGGGCGCCGGCGGCGTCGACCTCATGCTCCTCGTGGTGGCCGCCAACGAGGGGGTGATGCCCCAGACGCGCGAGCACCTCGCCATCGCCGACCTCGTGGGCGTCCGCGCGGGCGTCGTCGCCCTCACCAAGTGCGACCTCGCCTCGCCCGACATCGTCGAGCTCGCCGCCGACGAGATCCGCGAGGTGCTCCGCGGCAGCGCGCTCGAAAACGCACCGGTGATCCCCGTGAGCGCCCACGCGCGCACGGGCCTCGACGCGCTCAGCGCCGCCCTCTCGGCCGCCACCGTCGCGCCGCGCGACGCGACGGGGCCCGCGCTCCTCCCCGTCGACCGGGTGTTCGTGCGCAAGGGCTTCGGCGTGGTGGTCACGGGCACGCTGCTCTCGGGCGCGGTGCGCCTCGACGACGCGATGCTCCTCGGCCCCGTGGGGCCCGAGCATCGCACCTTGCCCGTGCGCGTGCGGGGCCTCCAGGTGCACGGCGAGGCCGCCACGGAGGTGCACGCGGGCACGCGCCTCGCGATCAACCTCGCGGGCGTCGAGCTCGCCGACGTACCGCGCGGCGCCTGGCTCATGCACCCCGCCGAGGTGGCGCTCTCGCGGTCCTTCGACGCCGTGGTCACCGCGCTGCCGCAGACGCGCCGCGCCCTCGCGCGCCGCACGAAGCTCGAGGTCGCCGCCGGGGCCACGCACGCGCTCGCGGGCATCTCGCTGCTCGAAGGCGAGTCGCTCGAGCCCGGGCGCAAGGCCCTCGCGCGCGTCACCACCGACCGCCCGCTGGCGCTGCGTCCGGGCGAGCGCCTGGTGCTCCGCGGCCCCCCGTCGCTCGCGGGCGTAGGCAGCACCGTGGGCGGCCTCGTGGTGGTGCGCCCCGTGGCCGAGCGCGTGCGCCGCCGGGCCGTGGCCCTCGAACGCGCGCGCCGCGCGATGGAGGGCGACGCGCGAGAGCGCGCCCGGGTGGAGCTCGAGGCCTCGGCCGCGAAGGGCCTCACGCGCGCCGAGCTCATGGCGCGCGCGGGCTACCGGGTCGCGAAGGGCGCGGCGCTCGACGGCGTGGTCGCGGTGGCGAGCGATCGATACGTGGGGCGCGCCGTGCTCGAAGGGCTTCAACGCGCGGCGCTCCAGGCGCTGAGCGACCACCACGGCAAGCACCCCGCGGAGAAGGGCCTCGACCGCCGCGCGCTCGCCACGCTCGGCGACGACGCGGTGGTCGATCACGCGCTCCACGAGCTCGTGGCAACCTCGAAGATCACGCGCGCGGGCGACGTGATCGCGCGGGCCGGGTGGAAGCCGCGCGGGCTCGATGACATCCCCTACGTGGCGCAGGTGCGGGCCTCGCTGGCGCGCGCGGGCCTCGCGGCGCCCCGCGTGGCCGAGATGGCGACGGCGTGCGGAGCCTCTCCCAAGGAGCTCGACGGGGCCCTCAAGCGCCTCGTCGAGCTGGGCCACGCGGTGAAGGTCACCTCCGAGCTCTACGTCGACGGGCCCGCCATGGCCGACCTCGAGGCGCGGCTCGTGGCCTACCTCGAGGCGAAGGGCACCATCGACGCGCAGGGCTTCAAAGAGCTCACGGGACAGTCGCGCAAATACGCCATTCCGTACGCGGAGCACTTCGACGCGAAGAAGGTCACGCTGCGCATCGGCGACGCGCGCAAGCTGCGGGGGCGGTAGACTTCGGGGCGGCCGTCGGGCAGTCTCGCGCGCCCCGTGAGCACCGCCGCACCGTGGACCATTTCGCGCGTCATCGCGTGGACCGCCAAGGACCTCGCCGCGCGCGGCATCGAGGCGTCGCGCCTCGACGCCGAGGTGCTCATCGCCCACGCGCT
>CANMAT010000074.1 GCA_947494865.1 Deltaproteobacteria bacterium | reverse complement strand
TGAAGCTCCACCCATGCTTCTGGCGCAGAATCTCTCGAAAATGGTGCGCGAAGGGGTCGTGGTGCGTGCGCGCGAGGTCGTCGACCTTGACGCGGGTGGGGTCGATTCGCGCCGCCGCGCCCATCGCACTCACCACGGGGATGCCCCGCCGTCGGCACGTGGCCACGAGGTGCGCCTTCGCCGTGAGGTTGTCGATCGCGTCGACCACGTAGTCGGGCGCCTCGCCGAGGAGCGCCTCGCTCGAGTCGGGGTTGTAGAACTCGACGCGCGCGTTCACCGTGCCCGTCGGGTGTACGAGGCGCAGGCGTTCGGCCATCACCTCGACCTTCGGGCGCCCGATGTTGCCCCGCATCGCGTGAAGCTGGCGGTTGGTATTGGTGACGCACACGAGGTCGAAGTCGACGAGCGTGATGTGCCCAACCCCCGTGCGCGCGAGGGCCTCGGCCGCGAACGACCCTACGCCGCCGACGCCGACGATCATCACCCGCGCCTCGGCGAGTCGTTGCATGGCCGCTTCGCCGACGAGGCGCGCTGCGCGGTCAAAGCGGCGGTGCGTACGGTACTTCTCGGAGACTTCACGCATGGCGGAGGGCCAAGAGGTATACACGGTTCGCTCGAAGCGCGCTGCGGCAGGACGTTGACACCGCGCGACGAGGGCTGCAAAACGGCGCTCCCAACGCATATTTATGACGCTCCTTCAGGTCGATCACGTCTCGTTCGGGTACGGCGCCGACATTCTCTTCGAAGACGTGTCGTTCTCGCTCGCGATGGGCGAGCGCATGGCACTCGTCGCGCCCAACGGCCAGGGCAAGAGCACGCTGATGCGCATCGTCGCGGGCGAGGTCGCGCCCGACGAGGGCCGCGTGCTGATGCCCAAGGGCACGCGCGTGGGCTACCTGCGCCAATCTCACGAGCCCGACACCTCGGGCCGCGTGCTCGACGTGCTGCTCGCGCCCTTCGGCGAGGCCCGCGCCGCGCGCGAGGCGCTCTCCGAGGCCGAGCACGCTGCGGCGAGCGGCACCGCGGAAGACCTCGCCCGCCTGGCGCGCGCGCAAGACCGCCACCACCTCTCGGGCGCCGATGCGATCGAGCGCGAGGTGTCGACCGTCGCGCACCGGGTGGGCTTCTCCGACAGCGATCTCGAGCGCCTCGTGAGCTCCCTCTCGGGCGGTGAGCGAGGGCGCCTGCAGCTCGCCGCGGTGCTGGTTTCGAAGCCCGACCTCTTGCTCCTCGACGAGCCGACGAACCACCTCGACATCGAGAGCACCGAGTGGCTCGAGGGGTTTCTGCGGCAGTTTCACGGCGCGGTGGTGGTGGTCTCGCACGATCGAGCGTTTCTCGACGCTACGTGCCCCACGACGGGCGAACTCGGGCTCCTGCGCTTTCGGCTCTATCCCGCCGCGTACACGAAGTACCTCACGCTGCGCGACGAGACCCTCGCGCGCGAGCGCCGCGAGGTCGAGACGCAGCGCGCCGAGATCGCGAAGACCGAAGACTTCATTCGCAGAAACCTCGCGGGCCAGAAGACCAATCAGGCCAAGTCGCGGCGGCGCATGCTCGAGAAGGTGGCGCGGCTCGAGCTGCCCGAAGATGTGTGGGCCGACGCGCGCAAGTTCGGCCTGCGCTTCGCTGCGCCGCGACGCACGGGAGACATTGTGCTGGAGGCCAGCGCCCTCGGCGCCGTGCGGGGCGGCCGTACGCTCTTCTCGGGAATCGACCTCGGGCTCCGCAGGTTGGATCGGCTCGCCATCGTGGGCCCCAACGGTACCGGCAAGAGCACGCTGCTGAAGATCCTCGCGGGCGAAGGCGCCCCCGAGGGGGCCGAGAACTGCGGTGCAGTTCGCTACGGCACCAACCTCGACACGGGCTACTTCGATCAGCACCTCGAGTCGCTCGACGACGGCGGGAGCTGCGTCGAAGCCATTCGCTCGGTGCGACCCGACATGGTGGTCGACACGGTGCGCCAGTACCTCTCGCGCTTCCGTTTCTACGGCGACGACCCCTTTCGCCGCGTGGGCTCCCTCTCGGGCGGAGAGCGCACGCGCCTCGCGCTCGCGCGCCTGCTGCTGGTGCCCCGCAACCTGCTGCTCCTCGACGAGCCGACGAATCACCTGGACATTCCAGCGTGTGAGATCCTCGAAGAGGCGCTGCGACACTTCGAAGGCACCCTCGTGGTCGTGTCGCACGATCGGTACTTTCTCGACCGGGTGTCGACGCGCGTGCTGCACCTCGAAGACGGCAAGGCTACGTTCTACCCGGGCGGCTACGCCGACTATCACGCGCGGCGCTCCCTGCACGATGGCGCAGGCGTCGGGGCAGACCGCGCGGACGTCGCGCCCCCCGTGAAGGCACAGCCCGCGCAGGCGCCGCAAGGCGCAGGGCGCGAGTCGCACGAGGAGCGAAAGCGCAAGGCGCGCGAGCTCGAGAAGCGCAAGCGCAGGGTCGAGGAGCTCGAGAGGCTCATCGCGCAGGGCGAAGAGAAGCTCATGGCGCTGCGCGCAGACCTCGCGGTATCGCCCGGCGACGACTGGGAGAAGATCGCGGCGATGGCCGACAAGGAGCAGACGCTCGCCCGGCAGGTCGACGGATGGACCGAGGAGTGGATGCGTCTTTCGGAGGATCCCAATGCGTGATCGGATCGCAGGAGCAGTGATCGCGACGGTCGTGGCGCTGGCGTCGTGCAAGGGTGCGCCAGGCGGCGACCACACACAGGCCCCCAGCGTGTCGCCCCAACAGGCCGCGCCCGCGGTGCCCTTCGAAGTGCGGGGAGGCACTGCCGACCTGTTGTTCTTCTGGTTCGATGCGCGCGGGGCGTCGCACACCACGGCGCTCGTCGAGGCCATCCCCGAGGCGCAGCGCGCGCTCGTGCGCGTCGACCCCACGCGGCCCGAGATGCGCGCCCCGGGGTGGGTCTACGTGGCCGACCTGCGCGCCCCGTCGCCGCAGGGCACGTACCCCGCCCGCGCCGTGCGCGCGGAGGAGCTCTCACAGCAGATCATGGCCATGCGCGGGGTGCAGGGCCCCCTCGGCTCGCAGCCCCCCGCGCCGTCGCAGCCAGCGGCTCAGCCCGCGCAGGTGGCCCAGCAGGGCGCGCACCCGCAGCCCGCGGGCGCGGGCGTGATCGTGTACGGCGCGTCGTGGTGCAGCGCCTGCCACCAGGCCACCGCGTGGCTGCGCAGTCACAACGTGGCCTTCGTCGAGAAGGACATCGAGCAGGACGCCTCGGCGCAGGCCGAGATGGTCGACAAGGCCCGGCGCGCGGGCGTGCCCACGGGGTCGATCCCCATCATCGACGTGCGCGGGCACATCATGGTGGGCTTCTCTCCGCCCGACATCGAGCGCGCGCTCGCGGGCGGCTGAGCGATGTATTCGTCGTGAGCGCCGAGCCTCCCGCCGCGCCTCCCGCCGCGCCTCCGCGCGTGCGCCAGCCCTTCACCGACGTGGTGCGCATCGGGGCGCGGCGTACGCCCCTGCGCGACCTCTACCACCACCTCATGGACATGAGCTGGGCGCTGCTCCTTGGCTTTATCGGGTGCGCATACCTGGTGATCAACACCCTCTTCGCGCTCGCCTACCTCGCGGGCGGAGACTGCATCGAGAACGCGCGCCAGGGGTCGTTTCACGACGCGTTCTTCTTCAGCGTGCAGACCATGGCGACGATCGGATACGGCAAGCTCGTGCCGCATACGACCTACGCCAACGCGATGGTGGCCTTCGAAGCCCTCTGCGGCATCGTGGGCACCGCGATGGCCACGGGGCTCATGTTCGCGAAGTTTGCCCGCCCCACGGCGCGCGTTCTCTTCAGCAAGGTGATGGTCGTGTCGAGCCGCGACCGCGTGCGCTCGCTGATGTTTCGCATGGCCAACGAGCGCGGCAACCAGATCGTCGAGGCCACCGTGCGGGTCGTGCTCGCTCGCAACGAGCTCACCGTCGAGGGCGAGAGCGTGCGGCGCTTTCAAGACCTCGCGCTCGCGCGCGACCGCAACGCCATCTTCGCCCTCTCGTGGACCGCCGTGCACGCGATCACACCCGCGAGCCCCCTCTACGACGCGACGTTCGCGTCGCTCATGGCCTGCGACGCGATGCTCATCGTATCGCTCATGGGCGTCGATGAGACGTCGACCCAGACGGTGCACGCCCGCACGATCTACTACCCCGAAGACCTGCGCTGGAACGAGCGCTTCGTCGACATTATAAGCCGCGACCCCGACGGTCGCAGGCGGATCGATTACCGCGTGTTTCACGACACGCAGCCGATGGAGCCCGGCGCACCGCCCTGAGAGCCCCTACGAAGTCAGCAGAGCACGGCGCGGCCCGGCAGGCCGATGTCGTCGAGCGCTTCGGCGAGCGACGGGTGCTTCTCGATCAACACCCGGAAGCCGTTGATGCCCACCTTGGCAGCGAGCACCGTGCCCAGCGTACGGGCGGTCACTCCGCTCGGCTCGCCCTCGAGGATCGCGCGGAGGCCGATGGCGTCGCCCGCCCGCGCGCGGATGGGCTGCCGCCCGCTGATGCCCCCGCCGTAGAGCTCGACCTCGCCGGCTGCGAGGATCCAGAACGCGAGCGGCGGCGCGCCCTCGCCCAGCAGGAGGTCGCCCGCGTTGAGGAGCACGGGTTCGAAGCGCGCATACGCGACCCCGCGCTGGTCGGGCGACAGCCTCCGAAGGAAGGGCGCGGCGCGGCCGATGGCGCCGAAGGCGCGCTCCCACGCGGCGTCTTCGAGCGCCATGCGTATCTCGGGGATCTCGCGGGCGAGCCAGCACACGAGCGAGCGGGGGAGCGCCGCGGCGGTGATCGTCGAGCGGGCCGTCGCTGTCATCACGCCGGGGCCGCCGTAGAGCGCGCCCACCTCGCCGACGAAATCGCCGAGGCCGAGCGGAGTGCCAGGGCCCTCTTCGCCGTTCGCGCGGAGGATGCCTCGGCCCTCGAGGACGACGTACAGCGGCGGCTCGGGCCCCGCGTGCGCTGGCATGAGCAGGGCCTCGCCGGGTTCGAAGGTCACCAGGCTCACCTGACGCGCGACCGCGCGCATCGTCTCGCCCTGCGCCTCGCGGAACAGCGGCAGCGCCGTGAGGCGCGACACGAGCTGCTCTCCCTCGGTGGCGCGTATCGGCTGGAAGCTCACCGCGCGGCGCAGCGTCGAGAGAAGCTCCATCGAGAGTCGCGTGTTGACCTCGCCGCTCGTCGAGGGATCATCGCTCTCGATCAACATCGGAGGCGTCGAGGCGATCGCCGCGAGGGTGGCGGGGACCTGGCTCGGGCGCGTCATCACGCGGGGGGGCGTCGACCCGATCGCCGACGAGGTCGCGGACGTCGCCCTGGGCGGTGTTGACTTCAGCGCCGAGGCAGGCATCGCGCTCGCCCGAGGCGGCGGGGGCGGGGCCGACGACAGCGCCGCCGCGAGGCGGGCGACCTCGAGGGCCGCCTCGTCGTTGCCCGCGTCCATGAGGTGCTCGACCGCGCGGCGATACCAGGTCACCGCCCCGTCGGTATCTCCGCGATCCTGCAGCGTGCGGCCCGTCGTGAGCGCCCACTGCGCCTCGTCGGCATGCTCGTCTGCGATGGGCAGGGCTGAAGGGTCGTTCACACGTTCCATGACCATCTACCAGCTTTCCCTACACGTAGTGAATCTAGAGCGCAACGTTGTGGGCCCACCGCCCGCCCTACTCGTCGCGCAGCGAAGACGCGCGCAGCGCCGCCACGTAGCGTTCCCACGACTGGGGGTCGTGGATCATTCGCCCGAGGTCGTCAAGCGACGCGAGCACCACGGGGAGCGTCTCGGCCGTCGGGTTGCGCGCGCGCAAAGCGTCGAGCTCGGCGCGCCTCGCGTCGAGTGCCATGAGCGCCGCGCTCCGCGTCGCGAAGGGGCTCACGCCCAGCACCGCCATGAGGTCTTTGCGCCGCGCGGCCTCGAGCAGCGTGCGGAGCCGCGTGCGCTCGGGGCCCGGCGCGCCCGCGGGCGCGTGCCCGTCGTGCGAGGGGCCCTCGGCGCGCAGGTGCTGCAGCCAGTGGAGCGCGAGCAGCGCGGGCAGCACGAGCTCGCCGTGCGTGCGAAGTATGCTCGCGAGGTTGACGTCGCTCGCCGCCAGCGCGGCCGCGCGCTCAGCGGTCGTGAGGGGCAGCGACGCGATGGCCGAGGCCTCGGCCCGCAGCGTGACCACCGTGCCGTCGCCGCCGAGGGCGCTGTACGCCGCCACGGGCTCGATGCGCGCGCGGGCGCCCTGCACCAGCAGCACGTCGGGCGAGCGGGTGAGCATCGGGATGCCCACGGAGTTCTCGAGCGCGCGGATCTCCCACTCGAGCGAGTCGAGGCAGAAGAGATCGAAGAGCAGCTCCTGCGCGGCGCGAGCGAGCATGGGGGCCACGCCGTCGGGCGCGACGTACCCGCGCGCCGCCAGGAGCGCCGCGCCGCGGACGCCGAGGTCGAGCGGCACCTCGGCGAAGCGCGCGGCCTCTTGCGGGAGGAACCCCAGGCGCGCGAGGAGCGGACCGATGAGGTCGTCGGGGCGCGACCCTCGCACCGCTAGCACGTGGCCCGCGTGGAGCGAGATCTGCCACTGGGCGCCGCGCGACTGCACCGAGAGCACGCCCGTCGCGCGCACCCGCAGCGCGGCGCTGAGCAGCATCGGGACGCCGTAGCGAGGGAGCGAGCCCGCGAGCTGCAGGTCGCCGTGGATGGCCAGCGGGGACACGCCCGACGCGGTGCCCGCGCTCTTGAGCGGGCCGCGCCGCAGCTGCACGCCGGGTGAGGTGCCGGGCGGCGTGTGAAAGCGCGTCGACTCGGACGACGTCTCGTCTGCGAGCGATTCGAAGGGCGCGTCGAGGGGCTCGAGGAGCTCGGGGGGCACGAGGTCGTCGAGGTCGTCGCCGCCGTCGGGGGGGAGCTCGAAGCTCGCCGCGTCGCCGCCCGCCTCGGTGATGGCCGCTCGCAGGAGCGACGTGAGCGGCGCCGCGAGCGACGGCGGCGTGAGCGCCGAGGGCGAGAGCGTGCCCGGTCGGAGCGAGGGCGACGCGGCCTGGGCGAGGGCGCTCTCCGCCGGGGGATGAGCGCTCGACGGGAGCGCGCTGTAGAGCGCGCCCGACGGCACCGACGGCGCGAGGGCCGTCGGCACGCTCGACGCGAGCGACGTCGTCGGCGTGGGCGCGCGCGAGGGCGGCGGGCTGAAGGGCGCGGGCGACGCGCGCCGTGGGCCCGAGACCGTCTGTGCGCGGAGGGGGCCACCGAGCACGGGCGCGTCGCCGGGGCTGCTCGCGAGGCGTTGCTGCGCGTCGCTCTCGTAGAGGGCGCGGAGGCGCGCGGCGAGCTCGGCGAGCGCGACGGGGCGCGGCGCGAACAGCCCGGGGCCGTGCTTCTGGAGGAACTCAGCCGCGAGCGAGGCGCGGTCGGCGGGGCCTACCAGGGCGATGGGCAACGAGCCCGCGACCCCTCCGACCTTGCGGACGCGGAGGATCGTTTCGAAGATGTTCGGCAGCTCCATGTCGACGACGATCGCGTTCGCGCGCTCGCGCGTCACCGTGCGCTCGAGGCTCTCGGCGGGCGCGCCCACGACCACCCAATGGTTCGACGCGAGGCCGCCGGGGATGACGCTTTCGCCGGGGCGAAGCACCGCGATCACGCGCAGTGACGTCGGGCGCGGTGAGTCCCGCATGGGGGTCAAACGAATCCTCCGCGTGGGGTGTGAATGTCTGGTGTGTGCGAGCGCGCGCCGCGCCGCAGCCGCGCGTTGCCCATCGTAACTCAACGACCGCCCGCGTGTCTCACGCGATCACACGCGCCCGCTCGTGCGCACTGCGCTGCGGCGGGGCCGCCGCCCTGGTGCGAAACCGCTGTGAATCTGCCCCGGTCCGGCGCTACCCTTCCGAGGCCCACTATGATTCAGGACGCGCTCCGGGCGCTCATCGACGGCCGCAACCTCGACGAGACGCAGGCCACCGACGCGATGGACGCCGTGCTCTCGGGCGCCGCCTCGCCGGCGCAGATCGCCTCGCTCGCTACGGCCCTGCGCATGAAGGGCGAGACGGTGACCGAGATCACCGCGGCCGCGCGCTGCCTCCGGCGGCGCTGCGAGTGGGTCGAGGCCCTCCCCGGCGTGGTGCTCGACACCTGCGGCACCGGCGGCGGCCCGGTGC
Source organism: Deltaproteobacteria bacterium (assembly GCA_947494865.1). GTDB lineage: Bacteria > Myxococcota_A > Polyangia > Polyangiales > CAISKJ01. The sequence goes on along the minus strand of CANMAT010000074.1, from coordinate 2,149 downwards.
GCACCTTCAACGTGAGCACCGTGGCGGCCATCGTGGCGGCCGCGTGTGGCGTCTCGGTGGCCAAGCACGGCCTGCGGGCGGTCACCTCTCGCACGGGCAGCGCCGACGTGGCCGAGGCCCTCGGCGTGCGCATCGACGCGCCGCGCTCCGTCGTGCAGCGCTGCCTGCGCGAGGTGGGCATCGGGTTTCTCTACGCCCCGGCGTTTCATGTGGCGCTCGCCAACGCGGGCGTCGTGCGGCAAGAGCTGGGCTTTCGCACCATCTTCGACCTGTTGGGGCCCCTGGCCAACCCCGCGGGCGCGACGCACCAGCTCCTCGGCGTGCACTCGCCGCGGTACCTGCGCCCCATCGCCGAGGTGCTCGGTCGGCTGGGCGTGCGCCGCGCGTGGGTGCTCCACGGCACGGGCGGCATCGACGAGGTCTCTCCCGCGGGCGACACGCAGGTCGTGAGCGTGCGGCAGGGGGTGCTGGTCGAGTGCACGGTGTCCCCCGCCGACTTCGGCCTCGAGCCCATCGCCGATGTGCTCACCCTCCGCGGCGGCGACCCGAAGACCAACGCCGACATCGCGCGCTCGGTGCTCGCGGGCGAGCCCGGCGACGCCCGCACCGCGGTGATTCTCAACGCCGCCGCCGCGCTCGTGGTCGCCGAGGTGACCGCCGACTTCAAAGAAGCCGCCGAGATCGCCACGCGCGCCATCGACTCGGGCGCCGCGATGCGCACGCTCCGCCGCTGGGTCGAGGCCAGCAACGTCGAGCCCGAGGAGCCCTCTGCGTACGACCCGACGCAGCCCGCGCAACCTTGACGTGGCACCCGGTGGGGCGCCGAAGCCCCATGTTTTGAGGCCTGTCAGAGATTTCACCGCGTCCTCGCTCCGTGCTAGTTCTCAGATCTGTGACAAACCCGCCGTTCAAGCGTCGCCGAGATGCCTTGAAGGAGCTCGTCGCCCTCGCGCGCCACGGCTGGCTCATGTCGAAGACGGGCCACTCGGTGCGCGCGCGCGGCGAGGCCGAGCACCTCGTGGTGTTCATTCACGGGTATTTTGGTTCGGGCGGCGCGTTTCACCCCATGGCGTCGCACCTCGCGTCGCTGGGGCTTGCGCCGCGGCAGCTTCAATACAACTACTTTCCTGCGGGCAGCGTGGCCGACCACGCCGATCGCCTCGCCGACGCGATTCAGCGCGCGCACCCCGAGGGGCCCGTGTGCGTGGTGGCGCACTCGCTGGGCGGCCTCATCGCGCGCTACTACGCGCAGGTGCTCGGCGGCCGCGTCGACGGCCTCGTCACGATCGGCACGCCGCATCGCGGCACCTCGCTGGCGCGCGGGTGGCCCATGCAGCTCGCGCGTGAGCTCTCGCCGGGCTCACAGCTGCTCCACACGCTCACGGTGACGCGCGAGCGGCTGAAGCACGCGCGGCTCACCTCGGTGGTGGCGGTGCAAGACTCACTCGTGGCCTGTCACAGCGCCGCGCTCGACGGCTCGCGCGCGGTGTACGTCGACGGCGTCGGGCACCACGGGGTGCTGTTTCATCGCCACACGTGGGCCGCCGTCGAAGACGGCATCACCCTCGATGCGCCCCGCGCCGTGGCCGAGCGCGACAGCTTCGCCGAGCTCGAAGACGAGTCGGGCGAGCACCTCGCGGGGGCGGCGGTTCCGCTGCGTCGCGTCGCGGGCTGACGCGTGTTGCCAACGGCCGCCGCGCGACCCACCGTCGCGCGCCATGAGTGACGCTTCGGCGCTCGCGGCGCTGCTTCGGGGTCGTACGGTGGTCGCGCTCACCGGTGCGGGGTGCAGCACCGACTCGGGCATTCCCGACTATCGCGGGCCCGACGGCGTGCAGCGAAGGCGGCCGCCGGTGCAGTACGCCGAGTTCGTGAAGAGCGCCGAGCGCAGGCAGCGCTACTGGGCGCGCAGCGTCGCGGGGTGGGGGCGCTTTTCGTCGGCCACGCCCGGCGCGTCGCACCGCGCGCTCGTCGCGCTCGAAGAGGCGGGCGCGCTGCGGGGGATCATTACGCAGAACGTCGACCGCCTCCACCACGCCGCGGGGAGCCGCCGCGTGGTCGAGCTCCACGGCGCGCTCGCTCGCGTGCGCTGCATGGCCTGCGGCGCGTTCGAAGCGCGCGACGCGTTGCAAGCGAGGCTGCTCGCGCT
>CANMAT010000073.1 GCA_947494865.1 Deltaproteobacteria bacterium | reverse complement strand
CTCATCGCGAGGGACTTCACCGAGGCGTTCGAGAAGGTCGACGTGATCGCCACGCCCACGTCGCCGACGGTGGCCTTCAAGCTCGGCGAGCGCGTCGACGACCCGCTGGCCATGTACCTCGCCGACGTGTGCACGCTGCCGGCCTCCCTCGCGGGCGTCCCCGCGCTCTCGCTCCCCGCGGGCCTCGGGGCGGCGACGGGGCTCCCGGTGGGCCTCCAGCTCATCGCGCCGGCCTTCGAAGAGCCGCGGCTGCTCGCGGTCGCGCAGGGCGTCGAGCAGCTGCTCGGACGGCTCAACCTCCCCTCGCTCTCGTGAACCTCATGAACCTCGTCGACGACTTTCAATCTCGCGGACTCTTTCACCAGTCGACCGACGAAGCGTCGCTCCGCAAGGCGCTCGCTTCGGGCGTGGTCACGGGCTACATCGGCTTCGACCCCACCGCGGCGAGCCTCCACGTCGGGCACCTCTTGCAGGTGATCAACCTCGTGCGGCTCCAGCGCGCGGGGCACCGCCCCATCGCGGTGGTGGGCGGCGGCACGGGCCTCATCGGCGACCCGAGCGGCAAGCAGGCCGAGCGCACGCTCCTCACGCGCGCGTCGCTCGACGTAAACCTCGCGGGCCTGCGCGCGCAGCTCGGGCGCTACCTCGACTTCGACGCTTCGAAGCCCAACGCGGCCGTGATGGTCGACAACGCCGAGTGGCTCACCGCGCTCAACTACGTTGAGTTTCTGCGCGACGTGGGCAAGCACTTCTCGGTCAACGCGATGGTGCAGCGCGACGCCGTGAAAGACCGGCTTACGCGCGAGCAGGGGCTGTCGTACACCGAGTTCTCGTACATGCTCTTGCAGTCGTACGACTTCGTGGCCCTCTACGACCGCTACGGGTGCACGCTGCAGCTCGGGGGCAGCGACCAGTGGGGCAACATCGTGTCGGGCGTCGACCTCGTGCGGCGCATGCGCGACGCCGAGAGCCACGGGCTCACCGTGCGGCTCATCACCACGGCCTCGGGCGCCAAGATGGGCAAGACCGAGAAGGGCGCCGTGTGGCTCGACCCCGCCCTCACGTCGCCGTACGAGTTCTACCAGTACTGGTTCAACACGCACGACGCCGACGTAGAGCGCTTCCTCGCGTACTTCACCTTCCTCACGCGCGCCGAGATCGACGCCGTGATGGACGCGCAGCGGAGCGATCCGTCGAAGCGCGAGGGGCAGCGCAGGCTCGCCGCCGAGCTCACCCGCTTCGTGCACGGCGAGGCCGCCGTGGCCGAGGCCACGCGCGCGGCGAAGGGCCTCTTCGGCGTGAGCGACTGGCGCGCGCTCTCGCAGACCGACCTCGAGGCGATGGTCGCCGAGGCGCCGCGCTCGGACATCGCTGCGGCGTCGTTGGGCACGCCCGAGGCGGGCCTCGTCGCGGTGCTGGTGCAGGCGGGGCTCTTCCCCTCGAAGTCACAGGCGCGCACGGGCGTCGAGCAGGGCGGCGTGTCGGTGAACGACGTCGTCGAGAAGAGCCCGCAGCGCGTGCTCGGGCCCGAAGACGTGCTGGCGGGCGGATACGTGGTTCTCCGCAAGGGCAAGAAGCACTATCATGTGCTCTGCGCACGCTGAGCGACGGGCGTAGCGCGAGCCCGACACCCCGCCGAAGGACGCACGGATGGACCCGACGACCGAACGTCCCAGGGAGTCAGACACCGAAGAGCCGCCCGCCCCCGTGACCATCTCGTCGCCCGTGTCGCGCCTCGAAGACGCGCACTTCCGGCTCATGACCAACACGGCCCCCGTGATGATCTGGGCCTGCGACGCCCACGGGGGCTACACGTTCTTCAACGAGCAGTGGGTGACCTTCACGGGCCTCGCCCGCGAGACGCTGCTCTACAACCCCTGGCTGCGCGAGGTCCACCCCGAGGACTATCCCGCGTACCGACAGCAGTTTCTGGCGGCCTTTCAAGAGCGCGTCGATTTTCGCGCCGAGTATCGCCTGCGCCGCAACGACGGGCGCTACCGCTGGCTCATCGACACGGGCGTGCCCATGTTCGACGAGGCGGGCGCCTTCCTCGGGTACATCGGCAACTGCGTCGACATCACCGACCGCAAGACGATGGAGGACGCGCTCATCGAGAGCGAGCGCAAGTTCAAGCGCCTCTTCGACCTGTCGGCCGACGCGCAGATGCTCCTCGACGGCGAGCACGTGGTCGACTGCAACCCCGCCTCGGTGGCCATGTTCTGCGTGAGCGACCGGTGGGCCATCATCGGCCGCCCCGCGTCGGATTTTCTCTCGCGCCCCGGCGACGCCACCATCGCCCTCGGCGACTACGTGCACCAGGCCCTCGCGCGCAACTCCAGCCGCTTCGAGTGGAACGCCCTGCGCGCCGACAGCGGCGAGCTGCCCGTCGAGGTGCTGCTCACCAGCGTGCCCACGGGCGCGCGCACGCTCCTCCACGCGGTGATCCGCGACCTCACGGGGCGCCGCGAGCTCGAGGCGCGGCTCCGCCAGGCCGAGAAGATGGAGGCCATCGGCACCCTCGCCGGCGGCATCGCGCACGACTTCAACAACCTCCTCGCGGCCATCATGGGCTACACCGAGCTGGCCCTCATGGACATTCCGCCGGGCACCCTCGCGCAGGCCGCGTCGAGCCTCGGCGAGGCCCTCACCGCCGCGCGGCGCGCGCGCGACCTCGTGCAGCAGATTCTCACCTTCAGCCGCCACGACGACGTGCGCCGCACCGACACCGACCTCGGGCGCGTGGTGCAAGAGAGCGCGCGCATGCTCCGCGCGTCGATCCCGTCGACCATCGAGATTCGCGTGCGCACCACCACCGGGTGCATGGTGCAGGGCAACGCCACGCAGCTCCAGCAGGTGCTGCTCAACCTCGGCGCCAACGCCGAGCACGCGATGCGCGCCACCGGGGGCGGCGAGTTCGACATCAGCCTCGCGCGCGAGGTGCTCGACGACGAGTCCGCCGCGCGCTTCCCGGGCATGGCGTCGGGCGTCGCGGTGGCGCGGCTCACCGTGCGCGACACGGGCTCAGGCATGCCCGAGCGCGTGCGCGAGCGGGTGTTCGACCCGTTCTTCACCACGAAGCCCGTGGGCGAGGGCACGGGCATGGGCCTCGCGGTGGTGCACGGCATCATCACCTCGCACGGCGGCGGCATCGCCGTCGACAGCGAGCCCGGCCGGGGCACCACGTTCTCCCTGGTGTTTCCCTGTATAGATAGCCTGCACGAGCGGCCGTCGATCATCCCGTACGCGGCCTTCTCGGCCCTGCCGTCGGCGCAGGGGCGCGTGCTCGTGGTCGAAGACGAGGTGGCCATCGGGCGCATGTTCCGAAGGCTCCTGGGGCGCCTGGGCTACGACGCCGAGGTGTTCGAAAACGGCCACGACGCGCTCGAGAGCTTCCGCGCCGACCCCGCGCGCTTCGACCTGGTGATCACCGACCTCACCATGCCCGGCATGACGGGCGACGAGCTCGCCGTGCAGATCCTCCTGCTGCGCCCCGAGCTCCCGGTGGTGCTCGCCACGGGGTACGGCCCTTCGCTCTCGAACGAGCGCGCGCGCCAGCTCGGCATCGTGGCGGTGCTGCGCAAGCCCCTCACGGCGGCCGAGCTCATCGAAGCCCTGCACACGGCCACGGGCAAGCGGGTCGAGCCGCACGCCTGAGCGAAGCGGGCGCTTCTTCCGCGCGCAGAGTGTTGTAGTGTGCGGGCGTGCGCGAGGGCGACCGCTTCGACAGCTATATTCTCAACGAGAAGATCGCCGAAGGGGGCATGGCCGAGATCTTCCGCGCCGAGCGCGTCGGCGCCATGAACATCTCTCGCGAGGTGTGCGTGAAGTGCATCCGCCCGTCGCTGTGCACCGACGCCGAGTTCGTGCGCATGTTCATCGACGAGGCGCGCATCTCGGCCACGCTGCGGCACAGCAACATCGTGAGCATCGACCACTTCGGCTCGCACGAGGGGGCGCTCTTCTCGGTGATGGAGTGGGTGCACGGCACCGACGCCTCGAAGGTGCTCAAGCGCCTGAAGGCTCAGGGGCGCGCGGTGCCCGTCGACGTGGGGCTCTTCATCGTGGCCGAGGTGCTCAAGGCGCTCGAGTACGCCCACGGCAAGACCGACAACGGCCAGTGGTTGCAGATCGTGCACCGCGACGTGACGCCCCACAACGTGATGGTGAGCTACTCGGGCGAGGTGAAGCTCACCGACTTTGGCATCGCCAAGGCCACCTCGCGACTGCACCACACGCAGGGCGACGTTGTGAAGGGCAAGGTCTCGTACATGGCCCCCGAGCAGGCCATGGGGCTCGCGCTCGACCACCGCACCGACCTCTTCGCCGTCGGCGTGGTGGCCTTCGAACTGCTCACGGCGCGCAAGCCCTTCGCGGGCGCCTCGCAGGTCGAGGGCGTGCACGCGATGCTGCGCGGCGAGCACCCGCCGCTGCGCGCGCTGCGGGCCGAGGTGTCGACCGACATCGAGCTCTTCGTCGAGGGACTCCTCGCCACCCGGGCCGACGACCGCTTCGCCGACGCGGGGCACGCGCTCGACGCGATTCAGCACATCCCCGAGCTGGCCACGGGGCAGCGCGCCCTGCAGCGGCTCATGCGCGAGCTCTACGCCGACGTGCAGCACTCGACGGTGCTCCCGCGCTTCGCGCCGCCCCCCGCGGCGGAGGCCCCGAGCGACGCGACGGTGCCGTCGAGCGCGGCCTCGCTGCTGGGCGTCGCGGTCACCTCGTCGGGCCCCACCACGCCGCGCGCGCAGCCCCGCGCGAGCGCGCCCGTCGAGCGCACCGAGGCCCTCGCGCCCCTCGATCGCACCCTCACGGCCGACCGTGGCGCGTTTCAAGACGACGTCGCCGCGCCGGTCGAGCGCACCCTCGGGGCGCGTCCGGCGACCCCGCGCGCGCCGCCGACCGCGCCGTCGCCGCGCCGGTCGCGCGCGCCCCTCGCGCTCGGCGCCGTGGCTGTCGTCACCGTCGCGGTCGTCGCCGTCGCCGCGACGGGCAGGGGCGACGCGCCCGCGGCGCGCGACGCGGCGGTGGCCGACGCGCCCGCGGTGGTGCATGCGCCCGCGGTGGTGCATGCGCCCGCGGTGGTGCATGCACCCGCGGCGGTCGATGCGCCCGCGGTGGTGCGCGCGCCCGCGGTGGTCGTGGTCGACGCGGGCGCGGCGCTCGTCGAGCGGGCGCGCGCCGCGCGGCTCGAGGTGGCGATCGACCCGTGGGGCACGGTGACGGTGAACGGCCAGCGAAAGGACAGCCCCGCGACCTTCTCCCTCGCGCCCGGCACGTACCGCATCGCCGCGCAGTGGAACGACGTCCGCGCCACCCGCAGCGTGACGCTGCGCGCGGGCGAGGGGCGGCATCTGGTCATACGACTGCGCGACCGTTGATGGGGCAGCGCGCGTCGGCACCCGTTGCGCTGTGCAAGCGCTGTTACAGCGCGCGGTGAGACGGGGGCGAATCGCTCCGCGGGCCGTCGGAGCGCGGTGGTTTTTCGCCGCGCAGGGTTGTGAGGGCCGTTGCGTGCGCGGGTGTCCCGGGGTGTATTGTGCGACGCCCGTCGCTCCAGGCTCGCGGGTACCCACACGATGTCACTGATCGACTCCGTCAGGCCCCACGCCGTTGTACCGCTCACCGGGCTGGTGGTGTTCGAGCAGTTCGAAACGGGCGCCACCCTCGCGAGCGAGCCGCGCGGCGAGAGCTACGTCGGGCACCCCCTCGAGGGCGGCCCCGACGTGGTGCTGCGGTACATGTCGCACCCGGTGTTCGCGAGCGCGGCGCGCGCGACCTGGGGCGCCATCGGCGACCGCTTCGAGCGGCTGTGCGTCATCGAGCACGCCAACGTCGAGCGGGTGATCACCGGCGGCGTGGTGCGCGCGCGCCGCGAAGACCTCCTGTGCGTCGTGACCGAGCGCATCGGGGGCCACACGCTCCAGGCGTACCTGCGGGCCAACGGGGCGCTCGCGCCGGCGCAGGCCCTCGCGGTCGCGCGGCGCATCGCGCACGGGCTCATGGCCGCGCACCAGGCGGGCGTGGTGCACGGCGACCTGCGCGCCTCGAACGTGCTGCTCACGCGCGCCCCCGACGAGGCCGACGGGAGCGCGCCGTGGCCCGTGCTCACCGACGTGGGGCTCAACAACCTGCTCGCGGCCGCGCTCGGCGGCGAGCTCTCGATGCGCGAGCTCGCGTGGGCGCCGGAGTCGGCCGCGCCCGAGCAGATTCGCGGCGAGCCCGCCACGGTGGGCACCGACGTGTACGCCCTCGGGCTGCTGCTGTACCGCATGCTCACGGGGGCGACGCCCTTCGCGAGCGAGAACGCGAGCGAGATGCTCATCGCGCAGCTCTCGCGCCCGCCGATGCCCCTGCGCGACCGCGTGGCGGCGAAGGTGCCCGCGTCGGTCGAGTCGCTCGTGATGCGCAGCCTCGCGAAGGCCCAGCAAGAGCGCTTCGCGTCGATCGCCGCGGTGCTCGAGGAGCTCGAGGCCTGCGAGGCCGAGCTGCGCACCGGCGTGGCCGCGCCGCGCCGCCCCCGCACGCCGCAAGAGGCGCTGCGCGCCGACACGGGCGAGGTCGTTTCGGCCCGCGTGTCGAGCATGCGGCTCATCGGCGAAGGGCGCGCGCGCCGCAGCGCCACGCCCCTCGAGGCGCCCCGCAAAGAGCGCCTCCAGACGCTGCAGGGGCCGAAGTTTCACGGCACCGGCGAGGAGGTCGCGGGGGCCGCGCAGGCCGCGCCGCCGGCGACCGCAACGGGGCCGCTGCCGGCGGCGCCCGCGATGCCGCAAGACGCTACGGCGCCCTTTCCGGCGATGCGCGACGAGCACGACCAGGTGGCGCGGGCGATGCGTCCGCTCGCGGCCGCCGTGGTGGGGCTCACGCTCGTGTGCGGCCTCCTGGGCGGCTACGTGCTCGCGACCTTTCAGCGCCCCGCGGGCTCGGCGGCGGCCGTGGTGGCGGCCCCTACGCGCACCAGCGCGGCGGCCCTCGTCGCGCGCCCGGCGCCGCGCACGGTGCGGGTGCGCGTGCGCACGAGCACCCCCGACGCCCAGGTGATGCTCCGCGGCCGCGCGTACTCCGCGCCCATGGTGGCCGAGATCGCGACGGGCACGGCCCCCGAGATGATCGAGGTCGTCGCGCCGGGCTACGAACCGCGGCGCATGTGGATGCCCCTCACCGAGCACGTCGACGCGCAGATCGACCTCGTGCCCGTCGCGCCCGCGGCGCCCGTCGCAGCGCTCGTCGACGGCGGCGTCTCGGTGCACCCGTCGCGGCGCCGCGGCCACCGGTCGCACCGGTCGCGGCACTCCGCGCGGTAGCCTCGCGAGCGGCGGGCGGGCTCAGGCGTTGGCCTTCACGAGCCGATAGATCGCGTAGGAGAGCAGCGCGAGGCCCGCGCCCTTGAGCGCGAGGGCGAAGGGCTCGAAGCCCGACCGGCGCGCGTCGCGGTGGCCCGCTACGCCGCCGCCGAGGGCGAGCAGCACGAATCCGCCAGCGAGCAGCGCGAGAAAGCTCCGGGTGTCCACCGCGCGAGCATCGCAGCGAGGGCGGTGCGCGCGCAACGGTGCGCTCAGTCCCACCCGCGCAGGCGGCCCTCGAGGCGCGCCGTCCACGCGCGAAAGGCGTCGCGGCGCAGCGTGGTGAGCACCATCACCGCGAGGATGCCGAGGCCCGACAGCGACAGCACCAGGAAGCCCACGCGGTGATCGCGCAGCGCCGCGTGCACGAGGTTGGCGCCCACGTCGAGCACGAGGAACCCGAGGCCCAGCGCGAGGTACGCGCGAATCTGCAGGAGCATCCCCGCGGCCACGCCCGCGAGGCACGCGAGGCCGAAGAGCACCGGGTACGCCCCGTCGCGCGCGTTGCCCACCTGAAAGGCCACCTGGAGCGCCGCGGGGAGGTACACCAGCAGCGATCCGACGATGCGCACCGTGACGCGCGCGCCGTGCGAGAGCGTGGCCGCGAAGATCTGTCCGAGCGCCAGCACCAGGAGCCCCAGAGGGACCGCCCCCACCTCGGGTCCGCGCCAGCCCGACGAGAGCGCGAAGAGGAGCAGCGCGAGGTTGGCCGCCGCCGCGCCCAGCGAGCCGAAGAGCCGCGAGCGCTCGACCCAGCCCAGCGTGGCGTAGAGCAGCGCGCTCCCCGCCGCGGCGAGGGCCGCCGCGCCCGACGCCTCCTGCGGGAGCACCAGCGCGATGGCGAAGGGCAACAGCGCCGCGAAGCGTCGCGTCGCCACCGCGACGGGCGGAATGCCCGCGCGCCGCGCCTGCACCGTGACCCCCACGAGGAGAAACCCCATCACCAGCGCGAAGAGCGCGTCGACCTCGGGCGGCAGCGCGCGCACCAGCTCGGAGCGCGCGAGCCCGTACACCGCCACGATCGCCGCCTGCACGAAATACACGTGCCGCGCCGTCGCCTCGCGCCACGCCGCGTGGCCGGCGACCAGCACGCCCACCCCCATCGCCGCGACGCCCGCGGGCACCGCCGCCGCCGCGACGGGCTCCTGCGCAGCGCGCGCGAGGCCCGAGAACACCGCGAGAAAAACGATCGACCCCGCGAGCCACGCGTCGCGGCCGAAGCGCGCGCCCCCCGCGAGCGAGGGCTTCGTCGCGTGGCGCCCCGCGGCGTGCGCGCCGAGCGCCACCAGCGACGACGCGAGCGCGAGCGGCGCGCCGAGCACGCGCAGCGCCGCGAGGCCCCGCGCGAAGGGCAGCGTGAGGCCCGCGGGACTCGTCGCGTACTGCGCCGCGTAGCCCGCCGTGAGGCCCGCGCACACCGCGAGGCCGGCGAGCAGCGCGCTCCCCGCCGCGGTGGCGTAGGCGGCGTCGTCGCCGTCGTCGGATGCGCTCCACTGGCGCGCCGCGACGCCCGAGGCCCACGCCGCGAGGGCGAGGGTGAGGGGGAGGGCGGGCGAGCGCATCCAGCGCCCCGCGAGTCCGAGGAGCGCGCCCCACGCGACGTCGCCCGCGAGCCACGAGCCGGTGAAGGGCTGCGCGGCGGCGAGGGCGTCGAAGAGGGCGATGAGCGCGAGCGCGAGGGTGAGCGGCTGCGTGCGCGCGAAGACCCGCGCGGGGGCGACGCGGTGGCGCCGCGCGATCCACGGGCCCAGGTGCAGCGGGGCGAGGGCGAGGAGCATCGTGGCGACGCCCGTCCACGCGGGCACGGCGGGCTCGCGCGCCGCGAGCGCGTGAACGATCGCGACGGCGCCCGCGGCGGTGGCGAGCGCGCCCGCGTGACGCGCGCGGCCCGCGAGCAGGAGCGCCCCGGCGGCCGTGACCAGCGCGGCGGTGGCGAGGTCGGCGCGGAACGCCAGCGAGACCGCGAGCAGCGCGACGGCCACGGTAGACCAGAGCGACGGAATCTCGGCGACGCTCTCGTCGCGCGCGTCGTCGCGGTCGAGGAGCGCGCGGGCGAACGCGGCGCGCAGGGCCGTGTTGCGGCGCAGCAGCGCCACCTGCAGCGCGCAGAGCAGCGCCCCGCACGCGAGCGCGACGAGCGCGTCGGCGCGCGCGCCGTCGAGGGTCTGCGACGGGCCGAGGAGCGCGCGGGGGACGTTCCACTGCGAGGGGTCACCCGCGGCGAGCGAGCCCGTGGGAACCCAGTGTGCCCCGATGGTCCCGGAGACCCGCACCGCGGCGACGCCGAGCAGCGACGACTGCGCGCCCGCGAGCGCGAGGCCCGCGAGCGCGAGGCCGTACGCGGCCGTTGTCCACACCGCGTTGCGCGCCGAGCGGCCGAGGAGCGCGAACGCCGCGGCGCTCCCGAGGAGCATCGTGGGGGGCGTGACCAGCAGGGCGCGGTCGACCGAGGGCGATCCCACGAGGGCCGCGTCGACGACGAGCAGCGCCGCGAGCGCGAAGACCCCCGCGTGGGGCACGAGGTGGTAGCGCGATCCCTCCGTGGGGCGCCCGAGCCACGCGGCGACGCGCGGCCCTGTGGCGACCACGAGGCGCGCGAGGAGCCACACCGCGACGGCGATCGCGGAGAGGCGCCACCCGACGACGAGCGGCGGCAGCGGTCGGCCCACGCGGTTCGCGATCGCCGCGAGCGCCACGGAGGCGCCGCACGCCCAGAGCGCGAGGGGCGACGCGCGCAGCGAGGGGAAGCCGCGTCCCGCGAAGGCCACCAGCGCGGTCGCGGCGAGCGCCGCCGCGGCCTCGACGGCGCGCGGGCGGGTGCGGTCGTTCCACGACGAGATCCACACGGCGACGAGCAGCGCAGCGGCGCCGAAGCCTGCCTGCGAGGTGCTCCCGAGCGCGTCGCGAAACGTCGCAAGAATAGGTGCCTTGTGCGGTTCGTGGTCGCGCGTGGGGAGG
>CANMAT010000072.1 GCA_947494865.1 Deltaproteobacteria bacterium | reverse complement strand
CATCGCCACGGGGCGACAGGATGGTATCGTCGCGGGGTCACGTCGCCGCGCGAGCGGTCACGCGTCGGTCTGACGGACAGACTCCCCCACGCGATCGATCCGCGCGCCGCGCGAGCGCACTCACCACCGCGCCCTGCACGTCAGGGCACGCGAGGGCTTCGATGCAATCAGTCTCCCGGGCATTCGTAGGCGTCGGGTGTGCGGTGCTCCTCGGCGCCTGCAGCGCGGCCGACAGCGGGTCTTACGTGATCCCGAAGCCAGGCTCCGACGACGCGGCCGTGCGCGTCGACGCCGCGCGCACCGACGCGCGCGCAGACACCGGCCGCGCCACCGACGGCGGCGCGACGAGCCCCGACGGCGGCGCGCCCGGTCTCGACGGATCCACCGCCGCGCCCGACGGATCCACCGCCGCGCCCGACGGCGCCGACGGCGCCGACGGCGGCACCGCCGTGACCTGCGCCTACCGCGAGACCTGCGACGACGGCGTCGACAACAACTGCAACGGCCGCGCAGACGAGGGCTGCGCGTGCATCCCCGGCATGACGCAGCGCTGCTACGCGGGCCCGCCCGCGCAGGCCGGCCGCGGCGTGTGCACCTACGGGTCGCAGACCTGCGAGGGCACCGGCGAGTTCGGCAGCTGGAGCGCGTGCGCGGGCAGCGGCGCGCCGCAGCCCGTCGTGTGCGGCCGCATGATGGACTTTCGCTGCAACGGCAACATCGACGAGGGCTGCGAGTGCGAGCCCGGCGCCACCCGCGACTGCTACTCGGGCCCCACGGGCACGGCCTCGGTGGGCGCCTGCCGCGCGGGCTCGCAGACCTGCGCCATGACCTCGACGGGCTCGGCGTGGGGCGCGTGCACGGGCGAGGTGCTGCCGGGCATGCGCGACCTGTGCGACGGCGTCGATCGCGACTGCGACGGCGCCGCCAACACGGGCTGCACCTGCGTGCTCAACGCGGCGCGGCCGTGCTACTCGGGCCCCGCGGGCACGCAGGGCGTGGGCCTCTGCCGCGCGGGCACGCAGCGCTGCGTGGCGGGCCCCGGCGGCGTGGGCACCGGGTGGGCGGCGTGCACGGGCGAGGTGCTCCCCGCGGTCGACATGTGCGACGGCGTCGACCGCAACTGCGACAACCTCCCCAACACGGGCTGCACCTGCGCGGTGGGCGCCACGCGGGCGTGCTACACGGGCCCGGCGGCCACGGCGGGCGTGGGCATCTGCCGCCCTGGCACGCAGACATGCACCCGCGCCACGGCCACGAGCACCGCGTGGGCGACGGCCTGCGCGGGGCAGGTGACGCCCGCGGCCACCGAGACCTGCGCCAACTCGCGCGACGACAACTGCAACGGCATGGTCGACGAGGGCTGCGTCACCACGCCCATGTGCCCCACGGGCTTCGACCTGCTCAACGACCGTAACAACTGCGGCCGCTGCGGCAACGTGTGCCCGGCGGGTCAGGCCTGCGCCAACGGCGTGTGCGTCGGCGACGGCCAGCTGCGCATCACCCTCGTGTGGGACCGCGCGGGCGACCTCGACCTGCACGTGGTGCCCCCGTGCGGCACCGAGATCTCGTACCGCCTCCTCGCGGCGTGCGGCGGCACCCTCGACCGCGATGACATCCCCGGCACGGGGCCCGAGAACGTGTTCTGGGCCGGCACCCCGGCGGCGGGCACCTACGTGGTGTGCGCCAACCCCTACGGCATCAGCGGCACCACCAACTTCACCCTCACGGTGAACCGCGGCACCACCCTCGTGCGGCGCTTCACGGGCTCGCGCGCCACCGCGACGAGCTACGTGGCCTGCTCGCGCACGTCGGCGAACTTCGTCGGCACGTTCACCTACCCCTGATTGCTCACTGCACCACGAGGGTCGTGGCCCGGGTGATGCGCGCGCTGCGCATCACCCCCATGAGCTCGTGCTCGCAGTTCTCGGTGCGCAGGTCCCAGATGCCGCGGGGGACGCGCACCGTGCGGGTGGCGCCCGGGTCGATCGTCGCGCTGCCGAGGAGGTCGTCGCTCCATCGGTCTTCGGCGGGCGCCGAGAGAAAGAGGTAGCACACGGTCTCGGCGGCGCGGTTGGTGAGCCCGAGGGGCACCGCGGTGCCATCGTTCACGATGCGCGTCGGCGACGAGGCACAGCCCGCGATCACCACGACGAAGAGCGCGCGAAGGAGAGTGTTCACCCGCGTGGGAGTAGCACACCCCGCGGCCGCGCCCGCAGTCGCGCGTGCGCAACCTTTGGACCGTCGCTGCGCGATGGGGGTATGCTTTCACGGTCACCCATCGACGGTCGCGAGAGGTCAGAATGCCCTGTCTCCGATGGATCGGCGCGCGAGGGCGCGGCCGGCTGTTTCCCATCTACAAGTCGATCACTACGATCGGGAGCGCGGGCGGCAACGACATCGCGCTCGACGGCAAGGGCGTGGCCCAGTGGCACGCGCAGATCGTGTTCGACGGGCGAGATTTCTCGCTCGACGAGGTCGACCCTGTCGCCGAAATTCAGGTGAACCAGAAGCGCAAGCGCCGCGCCCGGCTGAGCCACAACGACCATCTTCTCCTGGGCGACGCAGAGTTCGTCTTCTCGATGCTCGAAGAGTCCGAGGGGCCGGGCAAGGCCGACGCGCAGGGAGACGTCTCGCAGGCCGAGCTCACGGGCCTTCGCAAGCTCTACGAGTTCAGCCAGCGGCTGCTGGTCACCCGCGACGTGCAGACGCTGTTGGAGGCGCTGCTCGACGGGGCCATCGAGGCCACCGGGGCCGACAAGGGCTTCGTGGTGCTCCTGCGCGACACGCAGACCGAGATCCGCGCGGCGCGCAACCTCCGGCAGGAGAACCTCCCCGACGCGGTGCGCCAGCTGTCCGACAGCATTCTCGCGAAGGTGATCGAGAGCCGTAAGCCCCTCATCGTGCACAACGCCGTCGACGACACGCTCTTTCGCAGCGCCGTGTCGGTGATGAACCTCAAGCTCTGCTCGGTGATGTGCGCGCCGCTCCTGGCGGGCGGCGAGCTCCTCGGGCTCATCTATCTCGGCAACGACCGGGTGACGCACCTCTTCGACCCGAAGGGGCTCGACGTGCTCACCATCTTCGCGTCACAAGCCTCGCTGATTCTCAAGGGCGCCATCGTGCTCGAGACCCTGCGGCAGGGCAACGCCGAGCTCGAGAAGAAGCTCAAGGAGACGCGCTTCGGAGAGATCATCGGGAGCTGCGACTCGATGATGAAGGTGTTCACCAAGGTGCAGAAGGTGGCGCCCACCGACGTCTCGGTGCTCATCACGGGCGAGACGGGCACGGGCAAGGAGCTCATCGCGCGCGAGATCCACAACCGATCGACGCGGTCGAACGGGCCCTTCGTGGTGATCAACTGCGGCGCCATCCCCGAGAACCTCATGGAGAGCGAGCTCTTCGGGCACGTGCGCGGCGCGTTTACGGGCGCCGTCGCCACGCGCCAGGGGAAGTTTCAAGCCGCCAACGGGGGCACGCTCTTCCTCGACGAGATCGGCGAGCTGCCCCTCTCGCTGCAGGTGAAGCTCCTGCGCGCACTCCAAGAGCGCGTGGTCACCAAGGTGGGCGACGCCAAGCCCGAGCGCGTCGACATTCGCGTGCTCGCGGCCACCAACCGCAACCTCGAAGACGAGATTCGCAAGGGGACCTTCCGCGAGGATCTCTACTACCGCCTCAACGTGGTGAACATTCTGCTCCCGCCGCTGCGCGACCGCGGCGACGACACCATCGTGCTCGCGCGCTTTCTCCTGCAGAAGTACGCGCAGGAGCTCGGGAGCCAGGTGAAGGGCTTCACCCCCAACGCCCTCATCGCCGTGCGCAAATACGACTGGCCCGGCAACGTGAGGCAGCTCGAAAACAGGCTCAAGAAGGCCCTCGTGCTCTGCGACAAATCGCTTGTGGGCCCCGAAGACCTCGACCTCAACCCCGAGAACCTGCAGAGCATCGTGCCTCTCGACAAGGCCAAGGAGGATTTTCAGCGCAGGTACATTCTCGAGGTGCTCGAGCGCAACAACGGCAACCGCACGAAGACCGCGCGCGACCTCGGCGTCGACCCGCGCACCATCTTCCGGTACCTCGAGAAAGAGGGCGGTCCCGCGCCCGGTGGGAGCTTCCCCGAAGAGTGATCGACGCGCGCTTTCTTCATGTCTGACGACCACACCAAGACGGCCCCCGCGCTGCGCGCCCGCGCCCCCTCGACGCGCTACATCGAGGTGATCTCGCCGGGGCGCCCGTCGCCCTTTCGCGCGCGCGAGGGCGTCGTGCGCCTGGGTCGCGACCCGGGCAACGAGGTGGTGATCGAAGACCCCTTCGTCTCGCGCGTCCACGTCGAGGTGCGCATCTTTCCCCACGGCGTCGAGGTGGTCGACCTCGACACGAAGAACGGCACGCACTACCAGGGCGCGCGCATCCGCGAGCTCGCGGTGAAAGACGAGGTCACCCTCACGCTCGGCAAGCAGGTGACGGTGCGCGTGCGCGTCGGCGACGACGGCGCGTCGTCGTCTCGCGACAGCCGCGACGCGGCCGAGCTGGTGGGCGCGTCGGCCCCCATGCAGCGCCTCCGCGGGGCCCTCGCGAAGCTCGCCCCGTCGGCCCTCACGGTGCTCATCGAGGGCGAGACGGGCACGGGCAAGGAGGTCGTCGCGCGCAGCCTGCACACCCTCTCGGGCCGCGCGCACAAGCCCTTCGTGGTGTTCGACTGCGCGGCCGTGGCGCCCACCCTCATCGCCTCCGAGCTCTTCGGCCACGTGAAGGGCGCCTACACCGGCGCCGTGGGCGCGAGCGACGGAGCGTTTCGCGCCGCCCACGGGGGCACGCTCTTCCTCGACGAGATCGGCGAGCTGCCCCTCGAGCTGCAGCCCGCCCTCTTGCGCGCGCTCGAGGCCCGCCAGGTGAAGCCCGTCGGCGGAGATCAGTACGTGAAGGTCGACGTGCGCGTGGTGGCCGCCACCAACCGCACCCTCGAAGACGAGGTCGAGGCCGGCCGCTTTCGCAAAGACCTCGTGTTTCGCCTCGCCGTGGGGCGCGTCAAGGTGCCCTCGCTGCGCGCGCGGGCCGACGACGTGCCCGCGCTCGCAGCGCACTTCGCGGCCTCCTTCGGGGCCACGCTGGCGCCTCCCGTGCTCGCGGCGCTCGCCGCGCGGCCGTGGCCGGGCAACGTGCGCGAGCTGCGCAACGTGGTCGAGCGCACCGTGATGCTCGCGGGCGGCGGCGGCTCGGTGGTCACCTCCCTCGACGACGGGGACGATGACCTCGACGACGCGCCCCCCGCGAGCGTGGCGCCCGCCGAGGCGCTGCTCGGCGCGATGCGCAGCAGCGAGGGCTTGCGCCTCCTCGAGATGAGCTTTCAAGACGCCAAGCAGGCCGCCGTCGAAACCTTCGAGCGCGAGTACCTGCTGCGGCTCTTCGAAGCGTCGGGGCACAACCTCTCCGAGGCGGGGCGGCGCTCCGGCGTCGACCGGCGCTACCTGCGCGAGCTCTTCAAGAAGCACGACATCGACCTCGCCGCGATGCGCGCGAAGAAGCCGTAGCGGCTACGAGAGCGCCGCCGCCGCCGCGAGGCCCGAGCGCGCCGCGCCCTCGACGCGCCCGCCGTCGCGGTGCAGCGCGTCGCCCGCGAACACCAGCGTCGCGCCGCCGTCGCGCACCACCACGGGCCCATCGAGGCACCGCGTCGGCTTCGCGTAGCGCCAGCGCTTGAGCGCCACGGGCCGCGGCGCGCCGCCCGTGTAGCGCGCGACCTCGGCGGCGAGCGCGGCGAGCACCGCGGCGTCGTCGTGGCTCCAGCGCGCGAGGCTCCAGTCGGCGCGCGCGTGGGCCGTGACGGCGTCGACGGCGCAGAGGCCCTTGACGCGGTTGCTCGCGAGCCACGAGAGCGTGTCGCCGTCGACGCGCGCCACACCGTGCGCGGGGAGCGCTGCGGGCCACGGCGCTTCGAAGAGCCCCGCGAGGCAGCGCTCGTACGTGACCGCTGCGAGGCGCGCGCGCACCGCGTCGTCGAGCGCGACGCCGCCCGCGTCGAGGAGCGCGAGCGACTGCGGAACGGGGGCCGTGAGCACCACCGCGGCGGCCTCCCAGCGCCGCCCGTCGTCGGCGGTGACGACGTAGCCCCGCGGGCCGCGCGCGACGGCCGTGACGGTGGTCGCGAGCCCCACGTCGAGGCCCGCCGCGAGGTGCCGCGCGATCGACGACATGCCCGCGGTTGCGCAGAGCGCGTCGTCGAACCACGGGCGCGCCACGCCCGCCGCGCGCCACGCCGCGGCGGTGCGCGCGAAGCCCGCGTCGCGCGCGGTGAAGAACTGCGCCCCGTGGTCGAACACCGCGCCCTCGACCCGACGCGTCGCGAGGCGACCGCCCGCCGCGCGGCCCTTGTCGAGGAGCACCACGGGGATGCCCCCGTCGCGGAGGGCGCCCGCCGCCGTGAGGCCCGCGACGCCCGCGCCGATCACCACGCAGCCGTACGAACTGCCATCGATGCGCATGCGCGTGGGATGTTCGCCGCGGGCGCGGGGTTGCGCTCAGAGCCCGCGCGACGACTCGGGGCGCAGCCGCACGTTGCCCTCGATGGCGTCATCGAGGAGCGCCACGATGCGATCGCGGTCGTGCGGGAGCCGACCGCCGAGGGGGAGGTAGTTCGACGCGTGGTTGGTGCGAAACACCGCGTCGGTCGGCGACGCCTCGGCCACGAAGGTGCGCAGCTCGCGCAGGAGGTCGGGCACCGCGGGCAGCGTGAAGCGGCCGCGCTGGACCAGCGTGGCGAGCGGCGTCTCGGGCACCACCGTGAGCGTGAGGGCGGAGACGAACGCGGGGTCCATCGCGGTGGCGAGGCGGGCCGAGGCGCGCGCGTGCGCGTCGCTGCGCTCGGTGCCCCCGGCGCCCAGGAGAAAGATCACCGAGAGGGCGACGTCCGCGGCCTTCGCGAGGCGCGCGGCCTCGACGTGCGCGGCGAAGTCTTGCCCCTTGGCGATGCGCTTGAGCGTCACGTCGTCGCCCGACTCGGGGCCCACGTAGAGCAGCGAGAGGCCCGCGGCGCGCAGCGCGGTGAGCGCCTCGACGCCCTTCTCGATCACGTTGCGCGCCATCGCGTAGCACGACACCCTGCGCAGCGATGGGAATGACGATCGGCACACCTCCAACAAAGGGAGCCAGTGCTCCATGGGCATGGTGAGCGCGTCGCCGTCGGCCACGAACACCTTCTCGACGCGCGCCCCGTAGCGGGCGCCGGCGGCGCGCACGTCGTCGAGCACCTCGTCGAGCGCGCGCACGCGAAAGGTCTTGTCGCGGTACATGTCGCAGTAGACGCACGCGTTCCACGAGCAGCCGATGGTAGCTTGCACGATGTACGCGTCAGACTCGCTGGGCGGGCGGTAGAGCTTGCCTTCGTAGCGCATGGCGCGCGGTTGTAGCGCACCCCGCGCGCCGCGTCTTTGCGCTGGCGAGCGGGTTCGGGCCGCACGATCATGGCGCCCATGGGTCGCGCTGGCGGCGCCCATGGCGACGCGCGCGCGGCGTCGGAGGAGGTAGGCACGACATGGCAAGCATCACCCTCGCGCTCGAGGCGCTCTCACCGGTCGACGTCGATGTGCTGCAGCTCCGCGCGGCGCACAAGAAGGTCTGGGCGCGCATCAAGAAGCGCCTGCTGGGCGAGCTGCGCCTCGAAGATCGCTTCACCCTCTCGATCGTGTCGCTGCAGAGCGCGCCCACGGGCCTCACCTTCGCGTGGAGCGCCGCCGACGCGCCTCGCATCGACCACTTCATCGAGCTCGCCGCGGCGATGGAGTCCGCCGCCCTCGCGCGCGCGCTCGCCCCCCTCGGGCTACGATGGCGCCCCGCGCGGAGCCTCTACGACGCCTTCGCGAGCGCTGGCGCCGCGGGCGCTCCGTGCCCCTGCGGAATGTGCGACGCGCTGCGCGCAGACCCCGTTCGCTGGGGCGCGCTCTCGCCCGACGCGCTCGCGTCGCTCACCGCGTGGCGCGCGGCGTGGGCCTCTGCGCGCGCCGGGGTCGCGCGGATCACCGTCGCCCTCGACGGCCTCACCTCTCCCTTCGAACACACGCGCCTCGCGGCCTCGGCGGCGCTCCCCGCCACGGCCTCGCGCGCGGCGCCCGCGCTCGTGCTCACCACCCTGAGCGCGCTCTTTTATGGCGCCGACCACGACGCGGCCGCGACCGCCGCGCGGCGCCTCGAAGACCTCCTGCGCGGCGCCGCCAAGCGCGAGAAGCCTGCCTTCGCGGCGCTGGTGCTCACCGTGTGGCGGCACCCCGAGCTCCGCGTGGCGCGCGCGGGCGTCGGGTGCGCGCTCACCCTCGACGGGCTCGCCACGCGCGAGCACGTCGACGCGTGGGCGCAGCTCTGCGAGCGCCTCGCCGACGACCGGGCGGCGCACGGCGCGCTCGTCGATCCCTTCGCGTGTGTGGTGCGGTGGCCCGCGGCCGTCGCCGACGCGGCGCTCGCGGCGCGCGTCGAGGGCCTCGCGGTGCGGGTCGGCGCGCTGTCGTCGGTCGCGTGGCTGCTCGCGCAGGGGCGCCTCGGTGCGTCGGCGTGGCCCGCGCTCGCCGCGTCGCTGGTGCGCTGCTGGGAGCCGCGCCCCAGCCGCGAGGAGCGCATCGCGATCGTGCGCGACGGCATCGCGAGGGGCCACGCGGGCGCCATCGCGGCGGCCTTCGGGGAGCTCGCGCAGGCGCCCACGCGCGACCGCGGCGCGCAGCTCGCACACATCGGGCAAGACCTGAGCTGGGCGCTCCAGCGATCGGGGGCCTGGCCCGAGGGCACCGCGGTGGCCGAAGCCGCGGCGAGGGTGGCACCTCCTCTGGCGCGGCCCAACCTTCTCTACAACCAGGCCTGCGGCTACGCGATGGCGGGCGATGCGGTGGGCGCGGCGCGGGTGCTCGCCGAGGCCATCGCGCTCGACCCGAAGCAGGCCGACGACGCGCGGGGCGATGCCGATTTCGCCGCGGTGCGCGCGCACGAGGCCATGGTCGCGCTGCTCGGCCCGTGAAGATTCGCGGAGGCCGCGCTCATCGACGGAACACCGAGTCGATGATGCCGCCGATGAGGCGGTTGCCCAGGGTTGCCCCCGCGCCCATCACCACGCTCTGACCGAAGTGCCGCCCGACCTGCTGCACCGCCGCGCCGACGCCCGACGAGGGAGCGGGCGGCGGCGGAGCCTCGTGCGCCGTCGCGGTGGGCTGCGCGATGCGAAGGAGCGCCTCGAGCTCGCCGTGGTCGAGCCACACGCCGTGGGTGGCGCAGTGGTCGATCTCGAGGCCCTGCGGAATGTTGTGCTTCTGCATGGTGTGCCCGCAGACAGGGCAGGCGACGGGGTGGTGCGGCATACGGGGG
The DNA here is from genome assembly GCA_947494865.1 of Deltaproteobacteria bacterium. Classification (GTDB taxonomy): domain Bacteria; phylum Myxococcota_A; class Polyangia; order Polyangiales; genus CAISKJ01. The sequence goes on along the minus strand of CANMAT010000072.1, from coordinate 997 downwards.
ACTCTAGCGGTATGGCGGGCCGCCGCTCTGCGCGAAGAGACGAACGCACGGGTCGAAAGCGAGCACACCTTCTGGCACCGTTGGCGCGCACGTCGATGCCGAGGTGAGGTCCACAATCGACGGGTGTTCACCGGGCGGTGCCCAGCGCATCGCGGGCGATCCCGAAGGTCGTCGGGCATCAACGGATGCAGGAGCGCTCGACGCGCGGGGAGGCGTCGTCCCAGGTCACCGCAAGGGGGATGGAGGAGGGCGCCGCGCAGGTAGTCCAGGTCGCCGACGACGGCGGGTAGAGCGACCCCTCGGCGCGACGTACGAAGCGCGTCGGGAGCGTGAACGCCTCGCACGCACCGGGCAGCGCACTGTCAGGGGCGACGCTGGCGAGAAAGAAGAACCCGAGCTGGTGGTCGGTCAGCGCGAGGGCGCCGCCCGCGCGAGGAATGAGCCCGCGCACCGTAGGCGCTACGGTGCCTTGAAAATACCGGTGGTCTCCGAGCGTGGCGCCGTCGGTGTCGAGGGCTTCGAGGTACGCCACGGGCCCGCGGTCGTGGGCGTAGGTGCCTCCGAAAAGGATGCGTCCGCCCGAGACCGCGAGGCCGCCCATCTGACCGCCGAAGAGGCGCGTGTTGGGGATGTCGCGCCAGGTCCACCAGCGTTGGTGCCCGCTCGCGTCGAGGAGCGCCACCACGAGGCCGTTGGTGCGCGCAGAGATCGTCGCGTCGTTGGCCGTCCCCGCGAGCACGGTGAGGCCGCCGGGGAGGCTGGCTGCGTGGGTGGGGATCATCGGCGGCGACCAGACCGCGGGCGCGAGTTCGAAGTCCGTCGCGCGCAGCAGCGGACGACCGATCTCCGGATGGAAGGTGAACAACATCAGTGAGCCGTCACCCGGGGTCGCGAGCCCCTCCACCTGCGGCGCGCGCGCGCCGATGGAGAGCGACCGCGCGCGGGTGATCTCGCCCGCCGCGAGCGACAGCTCGACGACGAGGGTCGAGGCCGCGCT
>CANMAT010000071.1 GCA_947494865.1 Deltaproteobacteria bacterium | reverse complement strand
GAGCGTTCGCCGAGGAGGCCCCCGCGTCGCCGCTGTGCGAGGTGTTCCCCGCCGCGTGCGGCACCGCCACGCGCCGCGCCGCGAGCCGTTCGTCCGAGCGCACCGAGGCAACGATCGCCACGGCGCATCGCAACGGCCTCCGGTGGACGCTCTCCAACGGCCTCGTCGAGGCCACCATCGACCCGTCGGCCCTGTGCGCCGTCGCCATCACGCGTCACGCCGACCGCACCAGCGACGCGCTCCCTCCCCTCACCATCGACACGCCCGACGAGACGCCCTGCACGGTCACCGAGACCGCCGGCCCCGACACGCTCTCCGAGCGCGGCAGCGTCGCGGTCGCCATCGCGTGGTCGGGCAACGGGTGGACGCAGCGCGCGGTGCTCTCGCTCGCCGACGGCGCCGCCGGCCCCGAGGTGAGCGTGTCACGCACCCGCGAGCGCAGCACCACCCTCACCAACCTCACGGCCACCGAGCTCACCTGGACGCTCGACGGCCGCGAGGTGCGCGTGCCCGTCGGCCACGCGGCGCGCGTTCACGGCGCGTAGCTACGTCTGCTGAAAGAGCTGCGCGTAGTAGTCGAACATCTCTTGCGCGCCCATCTGCGAGAAGAACCCCGAGTACGCCATCCAGATCGCGAGGCCGTTGAGGTCGGAGAAGAGCGGCGGCAGGTACTTCGGCGCGCGGATCACCCCGTCGGCCACGCGCGCGTGGAGCACCGGGACGTCTTCGTGCGCGACCTTTCCCACGAAGAGAAAGCGCACGAGCTCGGGCCTGCACGCGCGAATGGCCGAGCGAATGAAGTGGTAGTTGGTCACCAGGCCGCGCGTGTACGCGATGTCCTTGGTGAAGGGGCTCCCGCCCGCGAGGGTGCCGCCGCGAAACACCCGCCGCGCGGCGTTGAAGCAGTCTTCTTCGTCGTAGCCCTCGGTGCGATACCACTCGAACACGTCGAGAAAGTCGGCCCCGTCTTCGGCCTTATCGACCGCGAGCACGCGCTCGTTGAGGCGCCGCGCGCGCCGCGGGTGGCTGCGAAACGTGAGCACCTCCATCAGCGCGGCGAGGCCCTCTTGCACCGACGTGGTGCGCGGCGGGCCCTTGCTCAGCCACTTGGCGACGTGCTGATTGGCGCCGTTGAGGCTCGTGGCCACGTGCACCCAGCCCTCGTGCACCTCGAGAATGTCCACGTCGACCGGGCTGAACTTCGCCCCCCCGCGGATCTTCACGTAGTCGCTGCCCGCGGCCGCGTCGGCGATGATGCCGTCGTCGAGCATCACGTTGACGGCGTCTTCGCCGAAGTACGAACGAAAGCGCTCGCGCAGCGCGTCGACCACCTGCGCGCCCTCGATGTCGCGCGGGGCCACCGCGCCCAGGTGCACCTCACCGAGGCTCGTGAGGTGCGTGTAGAGCGTTCGGGCGATGTCGCGCACCGTCGTCTGACCGTCGGGGAAGGTGTCCTTCGGCGAGCCGTAGAGGCGCCGCGAGTACGCGTAGAACTCGGGCGTGCCGCGCACGCAGAGCATGCGGCACACGTCGCGGTACTCGAGGCAAGTCGCCCGAAGAATGCGCGCGATGGCGTCGTCGGCGCCGAGGGTGCGGCGCACGTCGTCGGCGAGGCCTTGAAAATCTCTCGCGCGCGCCACCGCGTCGAAGCCCAGGTCGGCGCGCCCGTACGAGTCCGCGTCGACGCGCGGAACGTCTTTGAAGCGCGACTTGCGAAACGCCTCCCACGAGCCCGGCTCCCACTTGAGGGCGTTGAGAATTCGAATGGGCCTCTGCGCGTCGATGATGCGATCTGCGAGTATCGCAACCTTCTCTTTGTAGCTCCGCCAGGGGCCGTCGAGGGCCGGCGCGGGCGGCGGCGGGGGCATCGAGAAGCCCCGCGTGTCGGGCGCCTCCGCCGCCGGGCTCCCGAGGAGCTCCATCATGTCGGGCGGGGCCACCGCGGGCGACACGGGCTCCTCCCGGCCGTTCTCTGCGATACGGCCCTCGCTCATTCGCGGCGTCTCACGTGCGCGAGGCATCTCGAAGGCACCGTAGACCGCCACGGCGCCGCGCCGCAAGCGCGCGACATCGAAGGCGCAATCCGTCAACCCGTCACGCGAGGCGCAGCTCCATCACGAGGGCGTCTTCGCCGTCGTCGTAGTAGCGCGCGCGCCGCGACAGCTCGACGAAGCCCATCGCGCGGTAGAGCGTCACCGCGCTCACGTTCAACGGTCGCACCTCGAGCAGCGCGCGCACCGCGCCGTCGCGCTGCGCCTCCTCGAACGCGCGCGCAAGGAGGGCCCGCGCGTGCCCCTCGCGGCGCGCGTCGGGCCGCGTCGCCACCTGGATCACCTCGACCTCGTCGGCCACGCGCCACACCGTGACGTAGGCCACCACGCCGCGCGCCGCGTCGTCGACGACGTACACCCGCGCCCAGCTGCGCGTGAGCTCGTCGGCCATGCCCTCCTTCGGCACGTGCGCCCCGAAGCCCTCACGCTCGAGCGCCTCGAGCGCGGCGAGGTCGGCTGCCGCGGCGCGGCGCAGCGCGGCCTTCACGGAATCACCACCGCGGGCGCCAGGCGACGCACGCGCACGCGGCTCCCGAGGCCGCGCAGGTACTGGCGCAGGGCGCGCGGGAGCGACTCGCGCACCATGCGTTCGAAGAGCACGGGGCGCGCCGCCGCGAAGCTGTCGGGCGTGCCCGCGGGGTCGTCGCGGCGCTCGCGTTCGAAGCGCGCGCGCAGGTCTTCGACGGTGGGCTCGATGAGACGCGGGTGGCGCTGGACGAGGTAGCGCTCGGCCACGGCCCGGCGACGCACCAGGGCGTCGAACTCGGCCGGCGAGGTGCCCGTGGCCGCGAGGAGCTCGCGCAAGCCCGCGTCGCCACCGATGCGCGCGAGAACGTGGGCCCGGTAGCGCGCGACGTCGGCGGGGTCTACGTCGCCGAGGGCCGCGCGCTCGGCCTCTCGCACCACGAGCACCTCGGCCGAGAGCTGCTCGAGGATGGGCTCCGACACCATCGTCGGATCGACGGGCACGTGCAGCGCGTCGGGCGCGTTGCGCATGCGGAGCTCGGTGCGGAGCGCGAGCACGAAATCACTGCGAAGGACGAAGCGCGGAGCCTGCTCGCCGTCGGTCTCGAGCACGGCCACGGCGTGGTCGAGGGTGACCTCGGAGCGGTCGAGGGCGGGCGCCGCCCCCGCGACCTGCGCGGCGGCGAGCCACAGCGCGAGGGCGGAGGCCGCGAGGGTCATCGGTCGTCGCCGTCTACGTCTCCGTCGTCGGCGCCGCCGTTCACGTCGACGTTGCCCGCGAGGGTGGTGACCTCGGCGCGCACGCCACCGCGGTCACGGAGCCACTCGAGAAAGGCCACAGCGGTCTCGATATCGCGCGAGGGCACCAGATCGGCCGCCTCGCGGAGCCGACGGCGCAGGCCCTCGATGCCCATGCGCGCGCGGCGCAGGGTGGCCACGGCCTCGTCGTCGGCCTCGGCCTCGGGCGCCTCGTTGGCGGGGGGCGTCCACACGGGGCGCGCCACGGCCTCGAGGTTGTGCGCCTCGAGCCACGCCTCCATGCACGACCGCAGGCGCTCGGTGCGAAAGAGAAACCACCGCTCGCGGTCGGCGGGAAAGCTCATGAGCACGTCTTTGAAGCGGCGGAAGGCCCCCTTGCCATCGATGGCGGACACGAGGCGCGAGCGCAGCTCCGACTCCTGCACGATGGCGATGAAGCGCTCCATCCAGCGGTACTGCTCGCGCGACGACACGGGGTCAACGCGCAGGTAGCTCGTGTCGCTCGCGATGCGCTGATGCATCGCCGGGTCGGCCACGCCGTCGACCACGCGGAGCACCTCGCCGGTCGTGAGGTGCAGGTACGAGTGCACCTCGGGCGCGTTGTTTTCGAACGCGTCTTCCAGCGCCTCCCACGAGATCTCGAGATGCTGCCGGACCTTGTTCTCATCTGTCATGACGCCACCCCTGTCATTGCTGCAACGCGCGCCGCACCGCCGCGCGCCACCGGCCGCGCAGGGCCTCGACGCGCGCGCGCTCGCCCCCGGGTGCGAACACCCTGTCGACCGCGAGCGCGCCGAGCACGTCATCGCGCGACCCGACCAGCCCCGCGCCGAGCGCCGCGAGCATGCCCGCGCCGAGCGCCGTGGTCTCGACCACGCGCGGGCGCACCACCTCGGTCGCCGCCACGTCGGCCTGAATCTGCAAGAGGAGGTCGTTGGCCGACGCGCCGCCGTCGACGCGCATCGACGCGATGGGAGCGCCCGCGTCTTGCGACATGGCCTCGACGAGGTCGGCGATCTCGAGGGCGATGCCGTCGAGCGTGGCCCGCGCGAGGTGCCCCCTCGTCGTGTCGCGGCCGATGCCGCACACGAGCCCGCGCGCGTCGGGCGCCCAGTGCGGCGCGCCCATGCCCGTGAGCGACGGCACGAACACCACCTCGCCCGCGTCGGGCACGGTGCGCGCGAGCGCCTCGACGTCGCCCGACGACTGAATGATGCCGAGCCCGTCGCGGAGCCACTGCACGGCGGCGCCGGCCACGAAGGCGCTGCCCTCGAGGGCGTAGGCCACCTCGCCGGGGATCTGCCACGCCACCGTAGTGAGAAGGCGATGGCGCGACGGCACGGGCTTGTCGCCCACGTTCATGAGCACGAAGGCGCCCGTGCCGTAGGTGCACTTCACGTCGCCCTTGCGAAAGCAACCCTGGCCGAAGAGGGCGGCCTGCTGGTCGCCCGCGATGCCCGCGATGGGGATGCCGTCGGGCAGCCCCGGCACGCCCCGCGTGTGGCCCACCACGCCCGCGCTCGGCACCACCTCGGGGAGCATCGCGCGCGGCACGCCGAAGGCGCCGAGGAGCTCATCGTCCCACGCGAGCGCGCGCAGCGAGAGCAGCAGGGTGCGCGACGCGTTGGTGACGTCGGTGACGTGGGCGCCGCCCGTGAGCTTGTAGATCACCCACGAGTCCATGGTGCCGAAGGCGACCGAGCCGTCGTTGGCCCGCGCCCGCGCGCCCTCCACGTGATCGAGGAGCCATGCGATCTTGGTGCCCGAGAAGTACGGGTCGAGCAGCAGGCCCGCGCGCTCGTACACGAGGGCCTCGACGCCGCGCTCGCGCAGCGCCGCGCACTCGGGGGCGGTGCGCCGGTCTTGCCACACGATGGCGCGGTGCAGCGGACGGCCCGTCGCACGATCCCACAAGAGTGTGGTCTCGCGCTGGTTGGTGATGCCCACGGCGCGCACCGACGAGGCGGCGACGCCCGACGCCGAGAGCGCGCCCGCGATGGCCTCGCACACGCCCGACCAGATCACCTCGGCGTCGTGCTCGACCTGACCCGCCGCGGGGAAGTGCTGCGGCACCGCCACCGTCGCGCGCCCCACCACGCGCGCGCGCGTGTCGAGCACGAGCACGGTGGTGCCTGTTGTCCCCTGATCGATCGCGAGAATGTGATCACTCATCGTGCTGAGCCTTAAGGGTGTATTCGCCCGCCGCGCGCCTTGCAAGGACATCGCGCAGCGCCCCCATCGACGATCGCGCGGCGCGCCCGCGGGGCGCGGAAGAGGCGACGGCTGTGGTAGGTTTGACCTCGCCATGATGACCCGCGACGAATTCGATCGGACCGTGCGCGCGATGAAGGCCGAGGGCATCTCCCTCTCGATGCCCAACCTGATGCTGCGCACCGAGCTGCCGCGCCACCTGATCGAAGACTGGCTCGAGGAGTTCGACGCGCGAGAGCGCGCTCCCGCGCCGGCGCGCGGCGCCGCGAAGGGCGAGCGCAAAGGCGACAAGGGCGACGTCGCGGACGACCTCTACCGCAAGGTCAACGATCTCAAAGACGAGTTCGTGAAGAGCGCCGCGAAGGCCGCGGTGAGGGAGAAGCTCGGGCTCGGCGACGACGACGACGACGACCGGGTGAAGGTTCACGGCGCCGTCAAGGGCTCCAAAGACCTCCGCGTGGGCGCGGGCCTCGGGCTCGTGCTGGGGCCCTTCGGGTTCTTCTATTCAGCGCCGTACCCCGTCGCCATCCTCGCTTCGATGGCCTACGTGGCCGCCGCGGTGGGGCTCAACTTCATCCCCGTGATCGGCTCCGTGGTGTTCGCCTACGTGGTGCCGCTCGTGCACCTCAGCAGCGCCGTGGCGAGCGCGGGCTACACCTGGCGATACAACCGCTCGGGCCGCCGCGCGGCGCTGCTCCCCAAGAACGAGAAGTAGTCACGCAGGGCGCGCCGAAGGCCCCGCGCACGCGCGCCGCGGGGCTCCTTCGACATACTTTTTTGTAGCGTGGATTCGAGCGAGGAGCAGGGCGATCAGCCCTCGATGAAGCTCTTGAGCTGCTTGCTGCGCGACGGGTGGCGCAGCTTGCGGAGGGCCTTCGCCTCGATCTGACGGATGCGCTCGCGGGTGACTTCGAAGCCCTGGCCCACCTCTTCGAGGGTGTGGTCGCTCTTCTCGCCGATGCCGAAGCGCATGCGGAGCACCTTCTCTTCGCGCCAGGTGAGCGTCTTGAGCACCTTGCGCATCTGCTCGGCGAGGTTGTTCGAGATCACCGCCTCGGAGGGCGACACCACGGACTTGTCTTCGATGAAATCGCCGAGATGCGAGTCTTCCTCTTCGCCGATGGGGGTCTCGAGCGAGATAGGCTCCTTGGCGATCTTGAGGACCTTGCGCACCTTGTCGAGGGGCAGCTCCATCTTCTCGGCGATCTCTTCGGGCGTGGGCTCGCGACCGAACTCCTGCACGAGGTACCGCGAGGTGCGAATGAGCTTGTTGATCGTCTCGATCATGTGCACCGGAATGCGGATGGTGCGGGCCTGATCGGCGATGGCGCGGGTGATGGCCTGACGGATCCACCACGTGGCGTAGGTGCTGAACTTGTAACCGCGGCGATATTCGAACTTATCGACCGCCTTCATGAGGCCGATGTTGCCCTCTTGAATGAGGTCGAGAAACTGCAGGCCGCGGTTGGTGTACTTCTTCGCGATCGACACCACGAGGCGCAGGTTGGCCTCGACGAGCTCGGCCTTCGCCTTCTCGGCCATGCGCTCGCCGTCGCGGATCTCGCGGTACGTGCGGCGCAGCTCCTCGAGCGACACGCCCTGCTCGCGCGCCTTCTCCTCGACGGTCTTCACCTTGTGGGTGGCGGCCTTGAGCGCGTCGATGAGCGTCTCGAGCTCGCCCGTCGTGCTCTTGAGCTGGCGCGCCATCACGGCCCGGCGACGGTTGTCGCCCGCTTCGAACTCCTTGAGGCGCTTCTTGAACTCGCGCACCTCGAGGCCCATGCGACGCGCGGCGTCGGTGATGGGCGACTCGGCGCGCTCGAGCTGATCGATCAGCTTCTTGAGCTGCAGCACGATGTGCTCGATCTGCTTCTTGTTCAGCCGCAGGTCTTGCAGCGTCTGAAACATCTTCGCTTCGGTCTTGGCGACCTCGTCGTTGATCTGCTTCTTGCGCGTGTCAGAGACCTTCTTGGCGGCGTTGTCGAGGCCCTCCTCGAGCTCGTCGATGTGCGCGTAGAGCCGCTTGACCTCCTCGGTGAGCTTCTCGACGCGCTTGCGCACCTCCTCTTCGTTGTACCCCTCCTCGTCGTCGGCATCGCGCACGACGTCTTTGAGGCGCACCTTGCGCTGCTTCACCTTCTCGCCGAGCTTGATGATCTCCTGCACCGCGATGGGCGAGCGCAAGATGGTGTGCAGCACCTTGGTCTCGCCGTCTTCGATGCGCTTGGCGATCTCGACCTCACCCTCGCGGGTGAGCAGCGACACCGAGCCCATCTTGCGGAGATACATTCGAACGGGGTCGTTCGACTTCGAAGCGTAGGCGTCGTCGAAGCCCGCGTCTTCCTCCTCGGGAATGGGGACGACGCGCTTCTCCTGGTCTTCTTCGGCCGCGCGCTTGGGCGCGACCTTCACCTGCGTCGAGGCGTCAACGATCTCGATGTCCTCGTCGCCGAGGATGCCCATGAGCTCGTCGATCTGATCAGACGAGTACACGTCCGACGGGAGGGCCTCGTTGATCTCGTCGTACGTGAGGTGCCCCTTGCTCTTGCCGAGCTCGATGAGCTGCTGCACCTCCTTGCGGTCGCGGTTCTTGATCTTCGCGGCCGCTGCACTGCCCGCAGCGGCGACGTTCGCCTCGGGGGTCCGGGGCTCCTTCGCGTCGCGGTGCCCGTGCGACTCCTTGTGGTCCTTGGAGTCCTTCGCCGATTTGGCGTGCGTACCCTTGCGCGTCGTCTCTTCCTTCATCGAACGGCTCCTCATACCTCTCGGAGTGCTCGCCGCACACGCACCGGCGGGGTCAGTGCCCCCGCGGGGGGCGCGGAGGCTACCACCGTCGTCGCGTAATGCTCGCCCATCTCACCCCTGTTCCTTCTTCTCTTGCTGCTTGTTGGCCGCCCGGGTGCGCGCCAGCTCTCGCTTGAGCCGCAGCTGCTCGTTGAGCGTCCCGAGCTCCGACGAGGGGTCGCCCTGCGTGCCCGCCCTCGCGCTGATCTGCTTGAGCGTCTTCGACTGGGCCAGCCCGTCGAGCCGCCGCAGCTCGATCATCGCGTCGGCCAGCATCACCTGACACCGATCGAGCAGCGCCTTGTCGTCGTCGCTGGCGGGCATCAACCGCTCGCCCACCCACACGCGCACGCGCTCGTTGGGGCACGCGTCGAGGAGCGTGACCCCGTCGAGCCGCCGCCCCGAGAGCCACTGCTCGCGCGCGACGCGCAGAAAGCCCGCCATCGCCTCGTCGAGGAAATCGATCACCGACGCCGCGTCGTCGGTCTCGAGCAGCTCGGGCCGCAGGAGCACGGCCTCGAGCGCGTTCGCGGTGGCCCTCCCGCGCCGCCGGGCGAGCGCGTTGGGGTCCGTCGCGCTCTCGTGCGGCGAGGTGAGCCCCGGGCGCTTGCGCGGGTCGTCGCGGTCGAAGGGAGAGTCTTTCGGCGCGCGCGCTGCGCCCTGCTGAAACTCTCGAATGGCCATGCGAATCTGCGGCTCCTCGAGGTAGAGCGCCTTCGCGCAGAGGCGCACGTACACGTCGCGCTCGAGCGGGTCGCGCACGGCGGCGATCACCTCGGCGAGCGACCGCACGGCGGCCACACGCGCGGGCACGTTGTCGCCCACGTTGGCCCCCGCGTCGCTGATGAGCCACTCGACGATGCTCGCCCCGCCGGTGGTCACCGCGAGCATCCCCTCGCGGCCGTGGCCGGGGTTGATCGACCGGAGGTAACTGTCAGGATCCATCTTGGGCGGGAGGACCCCGACGCGCGCGAGGAGACCCGCCCGCGCGCACACCCCGTGGGCGGCCCGCGCGGCCTTGCGACCGGCCTCGTCGCCGTCGAACACCAGCACCACCGACTCGGCGAAGCGCCGCAGCAGCCTGGCCTGCGCGTCGGTGAAGCTCGTGCCCAGCGGAGCGACCGTCTCGCTGAAGCCGTGCTGGTGCATCTGCACCACGTCGAAGTTGCCCTCGACCACGATGGCCTCGGCCTTCTGGCGCATCGCGACGCGCGCGTTGGCGAGGCCGTAGAGCAGGTCGCCCTTGTGGTACACGGGCGTCTCGGGCGAGTTGATGTACTTGCCCGTCTCCGCGGGCACCACCCCTTCGGGGATCTCTTCGCTCACGGGCAAGATGCGCCCCGAGAAGGCCACGACGCGCCCCGCGCGGTCGAACACCGGGAACATCAGCCGGTGGCGAAAGCGATCGTAGGAGCCGCCGCGGCCGGGGAGGAGCAGCCCCGCGAGCTCGGCGTCGGCGGGCGAGAAGCGCTTCGCGCGGAGGTGCAGCGCGAGCCCGTCCCACTGGGCGGGCGCGTAGCCGAGGCGAAACTGCTTCGCGACCTCGGGAGAGACTCCGCGCTCTTCGAGGGCGCCCCGCGCGAGCTCGCTGAAGGGCGCGTCTTCGAGGCACTGCTCGAAGAAGAGCGAGGCGGCCTCGCACACGGCGTAGAGGCGCTCGGTGACGTCGCGCTGGCGTCGATCCTCCGCGATGCGCTCGGGGTCGCGCGTCTCGGGCATCTCGAGGCCCGCGCGCTCGGCGAGGGCCCGCAGCGCCTCGGGGAAGGTCACCCCCTCGAGCTGCTGATAGAACCCGATCGCGTCGCCCGCGGCCTTGCACCCGAAGCAGAAGTAAAACCCCTTGTCGGGGCTCACGCTGAAGCTGGGCGTCTTCTCGTCGTGAAACGGACAGCGCGCGATGAAGCGCGTGCCGACCTTGCGCAGCGGCACGTACTGCCCGACTAGATCGGCGATGTCGGTGCGCTCGCGCACCTGCTCGATGATCGAGCGGTCGGTCACGGTTGCCCCCGCGTGAGCGCGCAGCGAGTGACCCTCGCGTGCGACAGGGGCGCTCCGCCCGCCGTCGCCAACGCCCTCCGAGGGTGCTCCTTCCGCGT
>CANMAT010000070.1 GCA_947494865.1 Deltaproteobacteria bacterium | reverse complement strand
TGGGCTTCGAGTGGGCCGAGCACGCGCTCACGCCCGCCGCGCTCGCCGCGGTCGACGCGTGGTTTCAATGGTGCGTGACGGGCGCGCTCGCGCCCGGCGACCTCTACGATTTTCGCGAGCTCGTGCGCGCCGAGTAGGAGGCGCTCACATCAAGATGCCCTTCGCATCGGGCCTGGGCATCGCGGGGGTGTCCGCGTCGCCGAGGCGCTGGCGCAGGTTGATCTCGATGGTCTTCGAAAGGGCCGAGAGGGGCAGCCCGTTCCAGAACATGGTGAAGGGGTCTTCGAGCACGCGCCCCGACTCGCTGATGAGCAGAAACGACATGCACACCAGCAGGTTGAAGGGCACCGTGACCCAGCCCAGGTCTTTCACCATGCCGAAGGGCATGATGCAGCCGTAGATCACGATGAGCCGCTCGGCGACGAAGCCGTACCCGCGCGGAAAGGGCGTCTTCTTGATTCGCTCGCAGCCGCCCTGCGCGTCAAGCAGGGCCGTGAGCGATGCGTCGAGCGACTGCATGCGATGCTCGGCGAGGGCGCCCGCGTCGACCTCGCGCGCGAGGGCCTCGCGCATCGTGTGAACGACGGCGTAGCAGGGGTTCTTCTCGCCGCGCAGGGCCTCGCGCTCGGCCGCGGTGGTGTGGGCCACCACGTCGGGGTCGGTCCACGGGTCTTGCTCGCGCAGCGCGCAGCGGAGCAGGTGCGCGTACGCGATCTGCCAGCGCACCAGGGCGCGCCCCGCGTCGCCCTTCACCGACGTGAGGGCCTGCGAGGCGAAGTTGCGCGCGGTGTTCACGAGGCGCCCCCAGAGCTGGCGGCCCTCCCACCAGCGCGCGTAGCAGTGGTTGGTGCGAAAGCTCACGAAGATGCCGATGGCGCCGCCCACCACCGCGAGGGGCATCTGCGGCAGCGAGAGGTGCGTCCACCCAGGGCCGATGTGGAGCCCCTGCGCCAGCACCGCGAAGACCGTGAAGAGAACGGCCGAGCGCCACTGCCAGGCGAGCACTCCGAAGACGGAACTCTTGTTCGAAACCATCATGGCGAGGCCGAGACTACCGACCCGTCACCGCGTGGAGCCATTGAAAGAACGCGGGCGCGGCGCCCACCTCAGCCGCGAAGCAACGGGCCGTCGGGCGCGCTGCGCACGTCGATGCGACCGCCCCACGCGCACGCGCACGCGGCCCCCTCGTGGAGGGCCGCGACGCCGTCGACGGTGACGCCACCCTCGGACTGCGACCACGGCGCGGGCGTCTGCGGCGTGCACGGCTGCGGGGTGAGCGCGCCCAGCGCAGCGGATGTCGCAGCGGCCACCGCGGGGTTGGTGAGGGAGTTACAGAGACCGAAGGGCGCGAGGTTGAGCGCGGGCGCGTGGTCGGTCACGGTGGCGAGCGCGCGGTGGCCCGCGTCGGCGAGGCGCCCCGGCGCGACCGCGAGGGCCGACGTCGCGCTGCCGTGCGAGCACCCGAGCATCGCGCCGTGGAGCACCAGCCGCGTCATCGCGCGAACCCGCTTGTTTCGAGGCAGATCTGGAGGTACCCGCGAAAGGTCGCGTCGTGGTGGTCGCCGCGGCTCTGGCCGCCGAACACCGTCCACTGGTGGCGCAGCGCGTCGGGGTACGGGATGCCCGGGCCGCTGCGCCTCCGCACGGCGTGACAGCGCGCGGTGAAGTCGGGCGTCCGCCCAGGGTCATGCGCGCGCGCCGCGTTGTATTGGAAGGTGAGAACGGTAGAGACCTCCTCGAAGGAGAAGTTGGGGAAGGCCTCGGTGGCGCCGCGGGCGTTTGTAACCTGCACCGGCGCATCGGCCACATGGGGTGCGAAGTGAATCGCCTCACGGAGGCTGAGCGCCCCCTGTCGCGATGCCCCGGCGGGGGTCACGAGCGGCCCCGTAGGGTGCGTATATGCGGCGGCATAGTCGCGCGAACGAGCGAAGAACTCCGAGCTCGTCGGGAGCACCACCACGCTCATGTCGCGCGCAGCCTCGCCGGGGATATGGTCGTTGCTCGCGTCGAGAGGAGCGGCACCCAGCGCAGTGAGCCAGTCGGACGCGACGGCGAGTTGTTGCCGGTTGTGCATCCCGCCGATGAGTCGCACGCGGTGCCCCGGGCTCTGCACCCAGGTCTGGATCTCTTGCGCGTGCGACGACCCCTGCGTGAGGCCGTTGGGGTCGAAGAGGTAGAGGTCGTGCGTGCGCGACGCGTTGTTCGCAAAGCACTTGAGCGCAGCGCCGCCGCCGTAGCTGAAGCCCGCCACGCCGACGCGCCCCCGCGCCGTACGGCGCGCGCGCGCTCCACCCGCGAGGAGCCCGTCGGCTTGCACCGCCTGGATCAGCGCGTCGAGGAGGGCGTTGCGATTGCGGGAGCCCGCAGCCGTCCACGCATGCCTCGTGAAGGGTGAGTAGTCGCTCCCGTTCGCCTGGGGCATCACGAGCATCACCTTGCGCCTCGAATCTCGAAGCTGCGCGGCGAAGCGGCAATAGGGGTGTGGGGTGCCGCGCACAGGCTCCTCCGGGTCGCCCGTCTGCATCCAGAAGCCCGAGAACTGAGCGCCTTCGTGGCGGACGACGCGGCCGAGGTAGCGCAAGAGCTGGAAGGTCTCCACCTCATGCACGCTGTTGTACGGGTGGCCCGTCGGAGCGAAGAAGAGCAGCGAGTCGAGCGCGCGTGGGGCGCCGCCATGGCGCAGCGCCGGCGGGATCACCACCGCGACCGCGCTGCACGCGCCAGAGCCGGTGTACTGGTACATCCGCACGAGGGAGCCGTCGCAGTCGTCCCAGGCGATCTGCGCGCGCTCCGCGGGGCGGAGCATCGAGGTGCTCTCGAGGAACGACAGGTCGACGTCGAAGGTCGCCACACCGCCCGCACCGAACGCGGCTTCGGCCCTGCTCGCTGCCACCAGCGACCTGCGCGCGCGGAGCTCGAGCGACGACCCGCCGTTGGGCACGTCGGCCTCGATGCGGTGAAGCGCACCGCCGCGCAGCGCGTACCTGTCGCTCACCCTCCAGGCGTGCCCCCACGTCTCGACGACCTCCCGCGCGTGGGGCGCTCCGTGCGCATCGACCGCCCGAGACGCGCGCGTCAACACCCCCTCGAAGCTCAGCGCGATGCCGAGGGTCACCTCGGTGACGCCCTCATCGAGCAGGAACCACCACTCGCCCGCGTGCTGGTTCACCACCGCCGCGTTGCCGCCGACCGCCGTCGCGTAGCCGACAGACTCCTCGAGCAACGGGTGCGTGGTGTTGTTGTGCCTGAGCTTGATCAGCGTCTTCACGAGCGCCTCCTGTTCGTGCGCGGCCGCCGCGGGGGCCGCGCGAAGGCGCCCGCCACCTGCTGCGCGCGACGCCGCATGAGCGCGTCGTGCGTGAGCGCCGGCGACACGGGGCCGATCAAATGCTCGGTGTATTCACCGAGCTCATAGACGATCTCCACGGGGTCGGGCAGCGACTCGACGGGCAGCGTAAACACCAGCAGCTCGCCGTCTTCGCGCCCCTCGGCCGCGGGCACGAGGCGCACCGTGCGCCGCTCCCCGTCGAGGATGCGAAGGTGCCCGACGGGGGCCTCGCCCTCGGCGTTGCGCGCGACCGTGGCCACCGTAAACGTGCGCGCCTCGTCGGGGATCGCCGCGTGTGTCGCGTCGCTCCCCGCGTCGCTCGCCGCCGACGTGCCAAGGTGCACCTGCGCACCTTCGAGGGCGGCGTCGCTCGTGAGCCGCAGCGACGCCCCCTGCGAGCGCACCGACGCCTCGTCGCCGCGCAGCTGCGCGTGCGCGTCGAGCGACAGCGACGCCGCCTCGCCCTCGACCAGCACCCGATCCTCGCCGCGCACGATCACGTGCGGGGCCACCACCTCGATGCGGTCGTGCGTGAGGGTGATGTGCGCGTCGCCACAGCGCAGCGTGAGGCCCGCGCGCGCCTCGAGCGTCACGTGCTCGCCGACGACCTGCAACGGCCCGCGCACGCCCACGGTGGCCCCCGCGGCCCCGCTCGCGTCGAGCGTCACGGCGCCGGCCACCTGGAGCGAGAGGTCGCCGCCCACGGTGCCCGACTGGTCGCGCCCCACCGAGGTGATGAGCCGCCCGCCCACGTCGTCTTGTCGCGTGCCGTGCACCTGCGCGACGTGCCCGCCGCCGACCTCCTCGCGGTGGTCTCCCGCGACCGTGAGGTGCAGGTCGCGCCCCACCGACACCGTCGCGCCGTGCTCGACGGTCGTCGACGCTGCGCCGCCGACGACGCTGCGCTGGTCGCCGCGCACCTCGACGTCGAGGTCGTGGCGCACCCGCGCGCGCAGGTCGCGCTGCGCCCGCACATACACCTGCTCGCGCCCCGCGAGGTCTTCGAACGACAGCTCGTTGTGCCCCTCACCGCCGATGGAGCGCGTGCGAAACCCGCTCCTGCGCGAGCCCTCCTCGCGCGCGAACGCCAGCTGGTTGTGCTCGTTGTAGAGCGCGCCCACCACCACGGGCTGATCGACGTCGCCGTCGAGAAAGGCCACCAGCACCTCCATACCCGGCCGCGGCGTGAACTGCGCGCCCCACCCCGCGCCCGCCCACGCCTCGGTCTTTCGCACGTAGCAAGACCGCTCGTCTTCGTGCGCGAGGCGACGACGGTCCCAGTGGAAGCGCACCTTGATGCGACCGCACGCGTCGGCGTACACGTCGTCGTCGGGGGTGCCTACCACCGTCGCGCTCTCGACCCCGATGCCGCGGCGCGGGCGCCGATACGCGGGCCGCACCAGCGTGCCCGAAGGGGCGCAGCGAAAGCGGTTCTCGTACGTGACCGCGGGCGCGTCGCCCGTGGCGGCCTCGGCCACCTGGGCGCGGTGCGTGACCTCGGTGACCACCCACGCGCGGTTCACCTCGTCGTAGGGGTGATCGGTGAGTTCGAAGCGGTGCCCCGGCGCGAGGTCGACCGCGCCGCTCTCGCCCGCGCAGCGCGTCGCGTCGGCGCGCGCACGATCGAGCAGCACGCGCGCGCCCGACACCAGCCCGTCGAAGGGCGCCAGCTCGGCCTCGTGGGTGTCGACCTCGAGGCGCAGCGACTCCTCGGCGCTCGCGGGCTCGCGGCGGCCGGCGCGCGTGTCGGCGCGATCGGTGGGGTGCTGCGCCCCCACGGGCTGAAAATGCGAGGGCTGGTAGTGCATCACCTGCGCCGCCGTGGGGCGCACGCGCGACTCGACCGCGAAGGCCCGCACGTCGCGCGGGCTGTGGTGCGAGTCGTCGCGCGCGTCGGCGAAGCGCAGCGAGGGGACGTTCGCGCCCCCGACGGCGTCGTAGTGCTCGGCGCGGTCGGAGAGCACCACGCGCTCGCGGCCGAAGGGGCCATCGGGGCCGTCGCCCGCGAGGGGCGCCGCGATCGTGACGCCGCCGAGGTCGGCCGTCGTGGCGTCGCCCACGCCCTCCTCGCGCGCGCCGTCGGGGTGCTGAAACCACCACGCGACGCCGTGCCGCGCGAGCAGCCGCTCGACGAAGGCGAGGTCGCTCTCGCGGTGTTGCACGCAGTGCTCGAGCATCACCTGGCGGCCCGCGACGCGCGCCTCGACGTCGATGCCCCACTCGCGAAACAGGGTGGCCACGATGGCCACGGGGCTCATGCGGTGAAACACCCGCGAGCGCTCGCGCTGGCCCATGAGCCACATGCGCGGCGCGAGGCGCGCGTGCACGTGGCGCAGGTCGCCCGGCGCGGGGTGACCGTCGACGCGCTGCGCCACGATGACGCCGTGCACCCGCCGCGCGCTGCCGTCGCTGCGGGCGAGGGTGAGCGTCGCGGCGCGACCGAGGAGGGCCCGCTGGTCGGCCGCCACGCGCCGCGAGGTGAGCACCTCGAGGTCGTACCGGTAGAGCCCGTTGATGCGCTCGCGCCCCCGGAGCCGAACCACGTCGAGCCCGTGCTCGACCCCGGCCAGACGGAGGGCAAACCTCGATTCACTGAGCCTGAACATCTCAGGTGATAAATGTGTTGAGACCGAGGCTTTCGAAATAATTCTCTACGACTTCAAACTTTTCTACGCGCGCGGCGGGAGGCACAACCTTCGGAGCGCGAGCGCGAGCCCTTCGGCGTCGCGCGCGGCAGCGTCGAGGCCCTCGCGGAGGCGCTCGCGCGACACGCCCGCGCCGCGCAGCGCCTCGACGAGGGCGCCTCGCTCCTCGTCGGCGAGGGCCGCGGCGAGCTCGGCGCGCCGACGCGTCGCGTCGCCCGCGTCGCGGGGCAGCTGGGCCAGCGCGAGCGTGACCCGCCGAAGCTCGGCCTCGCTCGCCCGCAGGCGCGTGAGGGCGTCGAGCGCGGGGCCGAGCGCGCCCCACCGCGCGACGACCGCGGCCAGCGCGGCGTGGGCCTCGGCGACCCGCGCGGGGTCGACCGCCGCGTCGAGGTCGTCGGCCGCGCGCTCCGTGGGCGGGGCCATGCGCGTCGCCTCGTCGGGGCCCTCCGCGGCGAGGGCGTCGAGGCGGTCGCGCACGTGCGCCGCCGAGACGGGGCGCTGCGCGGGGCTCTTGGCGAGCAGCACGTCGACGAGCTCGTCGAGGTCGTCGGAGACGTCGCCGCGCAGCGAGCGCGCCCGCGGCGGTGCCACGCCGAAATGGGCGCGCCGCAGGGCCACGTCGTTGCCGCGAAACACCGGCCCCCCGGTGAGCATTTCGAAGAGCACCGCGCCGAGGGAGTACAGGTCGCTCGCCGCCGTGGCGCGCTCGCCCCGCGCCTGCTCCGGCGCCATGGTGCGCGCGCTCCCGAGCACCGCGCGCGAGGCCGTGAGCGCGTCGTCGCCCGCGTCGCGCGCCACGCCGAGGTCGAGGAGCTTCACGCACCGCGCGGGCTCGGCGCGCGCGTCGAGGAACACGTTCGACGGCTTCACGTCGCGGTGCACCACGCCCCGCGCGTGCAGCGCGTCGAGCGCGTCGGCGAGCTGCCGCGCCCACGACACCGCCGTCGCGATCGGGGGCGCGCCCCGCGCGAGCCGCGCCGCGAGCGTCTCGCCGTAGAGGCGCTCCATCACCAGGTAGTGGGTGTCGCCGTCACACCCCACGTCGAGCGTGGCCGCGACGTGCGGGTGCCGCAGCGCCATGCCCACGCGCCCCTCACGCAAGAAGCGCTCGCGGAGCACCTCGTCGCCGAGCGCCTCGGCGTCGGGCACCTTGATCGCGACGGGGCTCCCCGCGCGCACGTCATCGCCCTCGTACACCGTGCCCATCGCGCCCGCGCCGAGCTCCTCGCCCACCCGGTACCGCTGCCCCAGGAGGCGACCGCGCAGCGGGTCGGGCAGGGCCTCGAGCGCGCTCCCGTCGAGGGCGCATCGTAGGGCCTCACGCCCGTAGCGAAAGCCGCAGCGGGGGCACACCCTGCGTGACATTATCTGTCAGCGCTCCTGCTCGGCCTCGGCCTGCGCGGCGCGGTCGTTCTCGCCGGGGAGCACCACGCGCGCGCCGCCGATTTGAACGCTCGTCGCGCCGGCGTCGCCCTGCGGGTTGATGTGCACCTCGGGGGTCATCACGGTGGGCCCCACGTTGAGGCTCGCGCCCTGCGTGGTGGCCTGCGGCGGCGCCGCCTTCTTGCCACACGCGGCGAGCGAGAGCGCGAGCACCAGAGCGAGCGTTGGGCGCATCGCGCGACGATAGCGCGCCCGCCGTCAGTGCCGATACAGCCACGTGCGCTGCGTGCCGCCGCCCGCGAAGAGCACCGCGCCCGTCGCGAGCCTTCGGGCCGACAGCCCGTCGTAGGGGAGCGTCGCAACGGGCCCCACGCTCACCGGCGCGCGGGTGTTCGTCGCGTCGATGACCTCGACGGACGCGGCCACGCCGCCGGCGCCCGCGCCCGAGGCCACCACCACGCGGCCGTCGTTGGCGAGCACGGCCACCGGGTCGCGGCGGCGCTCGCGCACGAGCACCGACGCGGCGACCACCAGGGGGCAGCTCTGATCGAGGCAGCGCGCGTCGAGCACCAGGTCGTCGGGGGTGAGCGCCGCGCTGCCCAGCACGGTGCCGCCGAGGGCGAGCACCACGGTGCCGCCGAGGTCGACGAGGGCGGCGTCGCGGCGGTCGTCGACGTTGGCCACGCCCGTGCGCAGCGGCCGCGCCGCGGCCATGAGCGTGGGCGTGTACCGCTCGAGGAAGGGCACCCCCGCCTCCTGGCCGCCCGCGATGAGGGCCTCGCGAATGCCCGTGCGCACGGCCGCCGGAGCCACGCGCGGGGACGCCATCGGGAGCGCCGCGGCCCACGAGCCGTCGCCGTTCACGAAGTCGACGCGCGCCACGGGCCCCATGGGGCCGCGGCCCCCGAGGAGCATCGCGCCGCCGCCGGGCTCCTGCACCACCGTCGAGCCGCGAACGTCGCAGCGCTCGGCGGGGGGCGCGCCCATGGACATCTGCGCGGGCGCCATGAGGGCCTGGCTCGAGCCCGGGTTCCACACCAGGGCGTTGCAGCCGCTCACGATGAGCACGTTGCCGTTGGTGAGAATCACGTACGAGGCCTCGCGGCTGAGCGCGGCGTCGTAGGGCGAACCGTCCGACGAGCCCGAGAGCGTGAGCTCGTTGAAGGCCTCGACGGGCGCCGTCTCGACGGTGCCGCCGAGCAGCAGCGCGAAGGCCGGCGACGATTCGAACAGCACGGGCGCCGTGCGCGCCGCGCGGAGGCGCCACGGGTAGTCGACCACCGTGTCCCTCGGCTGCACGAACACCGACACCACGGCGACCCCGAGGCTGCCCCAGTCGATGGGCGGCGTTGCCCCGCCGCCTGCCACTTCGCCCATGCGCAGCGCCTCGACCACGCCGCGCCCCGACACCATGCCCGCGAAGGGCGTCTCGAGCGTGAAGGCCCCGTTGGGCGCCACGTTGGTGGTCACCGTCTCCGTGGTGCGACCTTCGAAGCGAAAGCGCGCCTGCGTGGCCCCGTCGGGCGGCAGAAACGGATCGCCCCCGTCGGCCGCCACGACGCGCAGGGCGATCGTCGACTCCTGGCAACCCGCGGCCATCGCCAGGAGGCACGCCGCACATACACGCGAGAGGTTCACGGGGTCGAAGTGGGTACCAGTGGTCTCCACGTGTCCGCAAGCGATACCCTATCGCCCCCTCGTGGACGAACACCCTCCCGACGCGCGCATCGCCGCGATGATGCTCACCGCGGCGCGCACCCCCGGCGCGGCCTTCATGCTCCTCGACGCGCGCGGCGCGGGCCCCCGCCGGGCCGTGCTCGCCACCGCGCCCACCACGCTCGTCGACGTCGCCTATGACGCCCCCGACGGCGCCCTCGACGCCTTCGGCGACGCCCTCGACGCCGTGCGCGCTTCCCCCGCGGCGACCTCCGACCCCGACCTCCCGGTGGCCTTCGGGTGCCTCACCTACGACGCCGCGTGGCGCGCTGTTTCGCCCCGCCCCGTGCGCGACGCGCGCCCCCCCGGCGACCGCTGCCCGTCGGCGTGGATCGCACGGTACGACACCGTAACCTCCGCGGATCTCCCGCCCGCGGGCGCGGCCTTCGACCCGCGCGCGTGGCCTCCCGCACGGCCCCTTGGGCCCTTCGCGAGCGCCACCGACCGCGACGCCCACGTGGCCCACATCGACGCCGCGCGCGAGGCCATTCGCAGCGGCGATGTCTACCTCGTGAACCTCGCCCGCACCCTCCACGCGCCCCGCACCGACGCCGACGCGCTCGCCGCGCGCGTCATCGCCTCGGGGGCCCGCTACGGCGCCCTGTTGCACGTGGGCGACGTCGTCGTGGGGGCCATGAGCATGGAGCTCGCCCTCGCCTGGGAGCGCGGCCGCGACCTCGCGCGCACGCGCCCCATCAAGGGCACGCGCCCCCGCCGAGAAGACCCCGAAGAAGACCTCCGCGAGGCGCGCGCGCTCGCCCTCGACCCGAAGGAGCGCGCCGAGAACGCCATGGCCGTCGACGTGCACCGCAACGACCTCGGGCGCGTGGCCGTGACGGGCGGTGTGCACGTTCCTGCGCTCTTCGAATGCGAGCCGCATCGGTACGTTCACCACCTGGTGTCGACGGTGGAGGCCCAAGTGCCGGGCGCCACGCCCGCGCGCGACGTGCTCCGCGCGGTGCTCCCCGTCGGGTCCGTGACGGGCGCCCCCAAGCTCTCGGCGATGGAGCACATCGCGCGCTTCGAACACACCCGAAGAGGCTTGTATACAGGCGTTTACGGGGCCATCTACGGCGACGGCTCGGTGCAGCTCGCGGTGGCCATTCGCACCCTCGTCGCCGACGCCGCGGGGCTCCACTACGGCGTCGGCGGAGGCATCGTGTGGGACAGCGACCCCGAGCGCGAGTGGGCCGAGCTCGCCTGGAAGCAGCGGGCCCTCGACGCCGGGTGAGGGCCTCCGACGGGCCTTCGACAGAACACAAACTGGGGGCAGTGTGACCATCGCCACGGGGCGACAGGATGGTATCGTCGCGGGGTCACGTCGCCGCGCGAGCGGTCACGCGTCGGTCTGACGGACTCACT
>CANMAT010000069.1 GCA_947494865.1 Deltaproteobacteria bacterium | reverse complement strand
GGTGCCGAGCGCGTTCACCACCGGTGGTGTCGGCGCGCACCGCACGTGGTGAACACCGCGAAACCCCTTTACCGCACGGGGCAGCGCGAGGGCGTGGCGACGGGCACGTCGCGCCGCACGATCACCCCGAGGTGCGTGGCCACCGCGCGCGGGGCGCCGTCGCTGGGGTGGTTCACCGTGCCCATCGGGGCGACGTACATCGTCGACGAGCCGCCGCCGTCGAGCTTCATGCCCTCCCACGCGCCGAGGCGGCGGAGCAGAAGCGCGAGCTCGCGCACCGTGGCGCCCGTGGCGCTCTCGGCGCGGCCCTCGACCACCACCATGATGAGCGTGTGGCCGTCGGCGGTGAGCCCGAGGGCCGTGCGCGGGTGACGCTGCCCGTCGTGCGTCACCGCGGGGCTCTCGCGCACCTCGCCGTGAACGAGGATGCGCTCGCGCACCGCGACGATCTCCGTCCACACGGAGGACAGGGTCGCCTCGGCGTCGCGCCACAGGGCAGGGGTGCGGTCGTCAGGCGCGTCGAGCACGGCCGCGCGGCCGCCGGGGCCTGCGACGAAGAGGGCGTCGCGGTGCTCGCGCGCGCTGGCGGGCCACCACACGCCGTGGCCGCGCGCGGGCCCGAGGGGAACGTTGCGCGCCATCGCGAAGTAGTCGCCGTTGACCGCGGCCGTCGCGCCCACGAGGTGGGCCCACGCGGCAGTGGTGCGGCCGCCCTCGTTGGGGGCCGTGGCGCGGAGCTCGACGGCGGGGTCGCAGAGGTCGACGTAGAGGGCGTGCACCGTCGCGTGGAGCGTGCCCATGTGCATCACCCGGCGCGCGTAGCGGAGGCCCCGCGCGGGCCGCGACGTAAAGGCCTGCGCCGCGACGGGCGTAGCCGCCGCGAGCGCGACGAGCGACAGCAGCACGAGCCGCAGGGCGGGTGCCGCGCGGCGGGGGCCGACGCTCTCCATGCGCGCGAAGGTACCCGTTTCATGTCGCCCGCGGAATGCGCGACACTCGCGCGATGACCGCCCCCGAGGACTCCCTCGACCCTGTGCTCCGCGCTGCCCGCCGCGCCGGCGCCCCGTGGTGAGCGTCGCCGTTCTCGACGACTTCACCCTCCCGCGCGAGGGCTCGGACACCCTGCGCGCGGTGCTCTCGCGCGTGTGGCCCGTGCTCGTGCGCGACGCGTGCGAGCTCCCGCTCACCGACCCTGCGCTGCGCGCACTGCATGCGCGCGTCACCGCCGCGATGCGGAGCCTCGCCGCGCGCGACATGGGCGCCGCAGTGCGCATCGCGCGACGCCCGTCGCTCGCCGCGCGCACGGGCTATGCGCGCGCTGTCACCGACGATCGCACCGCGTCGACGGTGCTGTGCGACCTCGCGTTCGAACTCGCGCTCGCGGGCGCCCTCGGCGGCCCCGTGGCGATCCCGCGGCTGCGCGGCGCGTGGCCCACGCTGCGCTCGCCCGCGCGCGGGAGCGAGCTCACCCTCGACGACGCGCTCACCCAGGTGACACTCGCGAACGGCGTGATCGCGCTCGACGGGGCGGAGCGCTCGCTCGCGGGCGCGCTCGCGCATCCGTGCGTGACCGAGCGCGCGGCGTGGCGCTCCATCGACGGGCGCGTGGCGCTCGCCCTCGTCGACGACAACCCCGTGGCCGCGCGGTCGCTGCACCCCGAGCGCGCGGGCAACGCGATCGACCTCGGCGAGCAGCCGCCGGAGGCGTGGTGCGCGGCGCTGCGCGAGGCCTTCGCGATCGTCGAGACGCACCTGCCGGGCATGGCGCGCGAGCGCAGGCTCCTCGCGCAGACGGTGGCCCCCGTCGGCGTCGACGACGCGCGCCACTTCTCGTGCTCGTACGAGGGAGCGCCGGGCGCCATGTACCTCTCGCTGCACCCCGACCCGGTGAAAATGGCCGAGGCCGTGGCCCACGAGTTTCAGCACGACAAGCTCCACGCGCTCCTGCGCCTCGACCCCCTCCTCGAGAACGCGCGCGTCGAGGGCTTTCGCTCGCCGGTGCGCCCCGACCCGCGGCCCCTGCGCGCGGTGCTCCTCGCGGCGCACGCGTTTCTCGCCGTCGAGACGCTCTACCGCGCGATGCGCGACGCGGGCCACGAGGCCGCGCGACACCCGCGCTTCGACCAGCGCCTCGCGGCGGTGCGCGAGGCCAACCGCGAGGCCGTCGACGCCCTCGTCGCCTACGCCCGCCCGACGCCCCTCGGCCGCGCGCTCCTCGACGAGCTGCGCGCCCTCGAGGCGTCGCTGCGCAGCGCGTAGCCTCCGCGCTGGACACCCCCGACCGGGCGCGCCCGCGCGGCGCCCGCTTGCGCGCGCCGCGGGGCCGTTGCATAGCCGTCGCCCCGCCATGACCGACGCCCACGCGAAGCTCTCCACCGACCTCGAGGCCGCCGCCCTCCGCGCGCTCGCGCAGGAGTGGGAGCACTGCAACTGGAACTTCTTTCGAGGGTCGCTCCGTCGGCCCATGTTCGCGCTCGTCGACAGCACCTCGCAGATGGCCCGCTGGGTGCGCGTGGCCCGGCACATCGAGTTCGCGCGCAGCACCCTCACCGACCACCCGTGGGGCGTCGTGGTCGAGGTGCTCAAGCACGAGATGGCGCACCAGTTTGTCGACGAGTCGCTCGGCCGCCACGACGAGACCGCGCACGGCCCGGCGTTTCGTCAGGTGTGCGAGGAGCGCGGCTTCGACGCGCGGGCCGCGGGCGTCCCCGACGCGGTGCGGGTGCGCAGCGACGAGGAGGGCGCGGTGCTCGATCGCATTCGCAAGCTCCTCGCGCTCGCCGAGAGCCCCGACGAGCACGAGGCCCAGGCGGCCATGAACGCCGCGCAGCGCCTCATGCTCAAGTACAACCTCGACACGGTGACGAAGCGCACCGCGAAGGGCTACGGCTACCGTCACCTCGGCGCCCCCACGGGGCGCGTCGACGAGGCCCAGCGCATGCTCGCGGTGATTCTCGGCGAGCACTTCTTCGTCGAGGTGATCTGGGTGCCCGTGTGGCGCGTCACCGAGGGGCGCGCGGGCAGTGTGCTCGAGGTGTGCGGCGCCGACGAGAACCTCGAGATGGCCGCCTACGTTCACTCGTTTCTGCATCACACGGCCGAGGCTTTGTGGGCCGTGCACCGGCGCAAGCACCGCATTCAGGGCGACCGCGACCGCAGGGCGTACCGCGCGGGCGTGATGGCGGGCTTCTTCGAGAAGCTCAACGCCGAGCGGGCCAACAACAAAGAGAAGGGCCTCGTGTGGGTGGGCGACGCGGCCCTCCGTGGCTTCTATCGAACGCGGCACCCGCGGGTGCGCACCATTCACCGCTCGGGCAGCGCGGGCTCCGACGCGCACGCGCACGGCCGCGAGGCGGGGCGCAACATCGTGCTGCGCAAGGGCGTGCAGGGCGGCTCGTCGGGCGGCGGCGGACTGTTGGGGCCCGGCGGGGGCTGAAGAGGCACTCCACGGGCGGGGCGTGTCGCGGTAGTGTCGCGGGCTGATGAACCACGCCGACTCGCTGCCTCCGAGGCCCAGCCGCGCCGCCGCGGTGATGACCCGTCTCGCGCAGGCGAGGGCCGCGCTCGCGGGCCAGGTCGACCGATCGGTCGATGCTGTGCTGGGCGACGACGTGCTGGCGCGCCTCGCGAGCGCCACGGTGGGCGAGAGCGAGAGCGGCGTCGACCCCTTCGGCTTCGACCCCCAGGTGGTGCGCTACGCGATGCTCGTGGCGCGGTTGCTCTACCGCGACTGGTTTCGCGCCGAGGTGCAGGGCCTCGAGAACGTGCCCGACGGGCGCGTGCTGCTCGTGTCGAACCACTCGGGGCAGATCCCCCTCGACGCGCTGGCCATCGCGTGCGCCCTGCTGCTCGACCGCGAGAAGCCCCGCTTCGTGCGCAGCATGGTCGAGAAGTGGAGCGCGACGCTGCCCTTCGTGTCGCTCTTCTTCGCGCGCGTCGGACAGATTGTGGGCGTGCCCGAGAACTGCCAGCGCCTCCTCGAGCGCGAGGAGCCCATTCTGGTGTTTCCCGAAGGGTCGCGGGGCATTTCGAAGCCCTTCTCCGAGCGGTACAAGCTCACCGAGTTCGGCCTCGGGTTCATGCGCCTCGCGCTCGCCACGCGGTCTCCCATCGTGCCCGTGGCCGTCGTGGGCGCCGAGGAGCAGTATGTCTCCCTCGCCAACCTCAAGCGCCTCGCGCGCCTCACGGGGGCGCCGGCCTTCCCGGTGATCCCGCAGCTGCTCCTGCCGGGCGGTTTTCTGCCCCTCCCGGTGAAATATCGCCTGCGCTTCGGTGAGCCCATGCACTTCACCGGCGACCCCGACGACGAGGACGCCGTCATCGAAGAGAAGGTGTGGGCCGTGCGCGCCGCCGTGCAGAGCATGGTGAACCGCGGGCTCAAAGAGCGCCGCGGCATCTTCCGCTGAATTTCGCGCGATAATTTCCTATAGTCACCGACCGCGATGAACCGCCGCCCCGCCGCCTCCGTGTTGCGCGCCCCGCTCGCCCTCTGCGCCGCGCTCGTGGCGCTCGCGCCCGCCGGGTGCGTCCGCTCTCGCCGCGAGGTGATGCTCATCGTCACCACCAACATCGCGTGCCCCGCCATCGACCGCATCACCGTGCGCCTCTCGCGCGGCGCGGGCAGCACCGCGTACACCTGGCAGGGCACCTTCGCGCTCACCGGCGAGGGGTGCTCCACCACAAGCAACGTGGGCCTGCCGGTGATCCCCCTCTCGACCACGGCCGACTATCGCCTCGGCATCGTCGACAGCCTGCGCACCGACGCGCGCGTGCGCATCGAGGTCGAGGGCATCGGCCTCACGGGCGTGCGCACCCTCGCCGAGACCGACTTCGTCGACGACAAGGTGTACGCCGTGCCCGTCGACCTCTCGGCGCAGTGTCAGACCTTCGACGCCTGCGCGTCGGGCTTCGTGTGCCGCGTGCCGCCGGGCACCGCGCAGGCCGTCTGCGGCAGCATCTACCGCACGCCGGGCACGCTCGGCACCTTCACCGCGTCGATGGCGCTCACCGCGCACGACACCGTCGAGATGGGTCCCTGAGAGGGCCTCCGGGCTGAGTCGGTCGGGGGCTGTGTAGGCGGAGGGAGGGCCGCTGCGCCGCGATCAACCGGCGGCGCAGCGGTAGGAGCGTACGTCAGCGCAGGGTGGCGGAGCCGCCGGCGATCCAGTTCCACGACGAGCCGCCAGAGCAGACCGTGGTGGTCGCCTGGAGGCGAACCGTCGCCGTGCCCGCGGGCTGCGACGCGAAGGTGTACGTGCCCGTGATGGTGCGCGGGTTCACGCCGGTGCCGCCCGCGAAGCCGTAGGTGCCCACCACGACGCCGTTGACCAGCACGTTCCACGAGAGCGCCTGGCCCACGGCGCAGCCCGCGGTGACGTCGCTCATCTGAAAGTTCAGGTCGAGGCGCGTGTACGCGGCCGTGCGCGTGAAGCCCTCTTGCACGAAGTCGCCGGTGGTGTAGCGAAATCCGCCGCCGCCGCCGGCGCCGAGGGTGCCCGTGACGCCCCCGGTGTTGCCCACCTGCGAGCCCGTCGAGGGGAAGGTGTGCGTGCTGATCGTCGCCGAGTCGGTGAGCCACGTGGCGGCGCAGTAGCCCACGGTCTCGTTGCTCGAGGCGATGAACTGCGACGTGTACTCGTGGTGGAAGTACCAGCGGTTGCGCGCGGGCGAAATCGTGAACGAGCACATGTCCGACAGGTTGGTGAAGGTGCCCAGCGTGCTGGTGGCGCCGTCGGGGATGCGCGTGCGCACGATGGTGGTCGCGTTCTGCACGTAGTCGACGTAGAGCGAGCCGCCGAAGAACTCCGCGGTGCCCCAGATCGCCCAGTTTTCACACGTCGTGTGGCTGGCGAGGGTGACCGCGCCGAGGTCGACCACAACGCCCGAGGGGAGCGCGATGTGGTACGCGCGGGTGCCGTTGTAGATGATGATCCGGTCGTAGCCCGAGAAGATGCCCACGGCGCCGAAGTAGAGCTCGGCGCTCACCGTGATGGCCGACGAGAGGTCGACGCGCGAGCCCGTGAGCGCGCCCGTCGCGCCGTCGACGACGAGGAGCGAGGTGAGCGTGCCGCCGCCCTGCGGCAGCGCGGTGGCGCCGTTGCCGAGCACGTACACCGTGCCCGTGCGCAGGTTGCTCACGAAGCCGTCGACCACGCGGCCGATGGAGGCGCCGCCCGAGAGGTCCGTCGCGCTGAAGCGCGCCGTCGCCGTGTCGCCCGTGTAGAACACGTTCGTCGCCGAGACGGCGATGCCGCCCTTGTCGTCGCCCGTGAGCGCGTTGTGGTCGATCGCCGCGCAGCCCGTGGCGCCGAGCGAGGTGACCTGAAACGCCGCGCCCGCGATGGTGTTGCACACGCCCGCGGCGCACACCTGGCCCGTGGCGCACGTGCGGCCGCAGGCGCCGCAGTTGGTGCGATCGAGCTGCAGGTTCACGCACGCGTTGGAGCACGCGCTCTGACCCGACGGGCACGCCTGCACGCAGGCCGAGGCGGCGCACGTGACGCTGCCGCCCGTGGGCACCGTGCACGCGACGCCGCAGGCGCCGCAGTTGCCCACGTTGTTGGTGGTGTTGGTCTCGCAGCCGTCGGCCGCGCTGCCGTTGCAGTTGGCGAAGCCCGCCGCGCAGGTGAGCCCGCACGCGCTCGCGCTGCAGGTGGCCGTGGAGTTGGACCCGCTCGCGCAGGCCGTTCCGCACGCGCCGCAGTTGGACACGGACGTGGCGAGCGCCGCCTCGCAGCCGTTGGCCGCGGCGCCGTCGCAGTTGCCGAAGCCCCGCGAGCACGTGAGCCCGCAGGCGCCGGCGCTGCACGTCGCCAGGGAGTTGGACCCGCTCGCGCAGGCGTTGCCGCAGCGGCCGCAGTTGCCCGTCGCGGTGGTGAGGTTGGTCTCGCAGCCGTTGGCGGCGACGCCGTCGCAGTCGCCGAAGCCCACGTTGCACGCGAGGCGGCATGCGCCCGCCGCGCAGAGCGGCGACGCGTTGGCGCCGGTGGGGCACACGGTGCCGCAGGCGCCGCAGTTGGTGACGCTCGTGGCCGTGGCCACGCAGGTGGTGCCGCAGAGGGTGGTGCCGGCCGCGCAGGTGTCCATGCAGGCGCCCGCCGAGCAGCGCTGGCCCGTGGGGCACGCGCGGCCGCACGCGCCGCAGTTGCTCGAATCGGTGAGGGTGCTCACCTCGCAGCCGTTGGCCGCCATGCCGTCGCAGTTGGTGAAGCCCGCGTTGCACGTGAACCCGCAGGCCGAGGCCGCGCAGGTCGAGGTCGCGTTGGCGCGCGCGGGGCACACGGTGCCGCAGGCGCCGCAGCTCGTGGCCGTCGACGCGAGGTTGGTCTCGCAGCCGTTGGCGATGCCCATGTCGCAGTCGGCGAAGCCCGCCGCGCAGGTGAGCCCGCAGGCGCCGCCGGCGCAGGTGGGCGCGCTGTTGGGACGGGCGGCGCAGAGGTTTCCGCACGCGCCGCAGTTGTTGATGTCAGCGCGCGGGTCGATGCAGCGGCCGCCGCACGAGATGCCCGTGCCCGGGCAGGCGCACACGCCCGAGGTGCAGCTCGTGCCGCCCGCGCAGAGGTTGCCGCACGCGCCGCAGTGGGCGTTGTCGCTGAGCGGGTTGACGCAGCGACCGGCGCACAGCACCTGCCCCGAGGGGCACGTGCACACGCGGTCGATGCAGGTGGTGCCGCCCATGCAGGCGGTGCCGCAGAGGCCGCAGTTGGCGTTGTCGTTGCGCAGGTCGACGCAGCTCGAGCCGCAGGCCGACTGGCCCATGGGGCAGGTGCACACGCCGGCCGCGCAGGTCTGGTCGGCGAGGCAGGTGGTGCCGCAGGAGCCGCAGTTGGCGCGGTCGCTCTGCGGGTCGACGCACACCATCGTCGCGCCGGTGCCGCAGATGCGCCGCGGCGAGGGGCAGCCGATCTGGCAGGTGCCGCCGGCGCAGAGCTGCCCCGCGGGGCAGGCGTTGCCGCAGGCGCTGCAGTTGCGCGAGTCGGTGCCGAGGTCGACGCAGGCGGCGCCGCAGACGGTGCCCGTGCCGGGGCACGTGCATCGGCCGCTGTCGCAGGTCTGGCCGCTCGGGCACGCGTTGCCGCACATGCCGCAGTTGGTGTTGCTGCTCTGCGTGTCGACGCAGCGGCCGCCGCAGTTGTTCTGGCCGCCCGCGCACTGGCACGACCCGCCCACGCAGGTCTGCGCGGCGCCGCACACGGTGCCGCAGGTGCCGCAGTTGGCGTTGTCGCTCTGCGTGTCGAGGCACGTCTGCGCCGCGCCGGCGCCGCAGATCACGCGGGGCGCCGCGCAGGGGATCGCGCAGGCGCCGGTGGTACAGCTCTGACCCATGGGGCAGGTGTTGCCGCACGTGCCGCAGTTGGTGCTGTCGGCGAGGGTGTCGATGCAGCGGCCGCCGCACATCATCTGGCCCGGCGCGCAGGCGCACGCGCCCGCGGAGCACACCTGACCGGCGGTGCACACGCGGCCGCACGCGCCGCAGTTCATGGTGTCGGTCATGGTGTCGGCGCACACGGCCCCGCAGGCGGTCTGCGTGCCCGTGCAGGCCGCGCCGTCGGCGGGGGCGTCGACGGCCACGTCGGGGCCCGTGTCGGGCGCCGCGTCGGGCTTCACGTCGGCGGTGATGTCGCCGGGCGCGTCGACGCCGGTCTCGGCGGCGTCGTCGACCGCCACGTCGGGGTCGGTGGTGGTCGGCGGCGACGTGGGGCTGCTGCACGCGGCCAGCGCGCCGAGGGCGAGCAGGCACAGGTGCTTCCAGTAGAAGGGTCTCATCGGGACGTTGCCTCTTGGGTTCGGTGGTAGGTCTCCGCGCGAGCGCGCGGTGACGAAGTGTGTGGGCACCATGCCACAGCCGATGGCCGAACTTCGACGCCCCCTCGCGACAATCTACGCGCCGGGCGGTGGTTCTCAGAGGCGTCGCGATGGACGGTCAGGCGTCGTCGCCCGCGAGCGCGGTGACCATCGCCTCGGGGCCGAAGAGCGAGAGCTGGAGCCACTTCGCGAGCCCCGTGCCCGCGAGGCGCCCCACGAGCTGCTGCGCCGCGCGGTTGAGGCGCCCGAGCTCGCGCAGGCGCGCCGTCGCGTCGATGGGGAGCATGTCGTTGAAGCGCCACGAGGCGCGGCCCTCGGGCGACACCACGGGCTTGACCCACGCGCGCCACTCGTAGGCCGCGGCCTCGGACATGACCCGCTGCGCGAGGTTGAGGAGCGCGTCGGTCACGAGGTCGGCCCCGTGCGTGGCCTCGACGAGGCCCTGCGTGGTCACCAGCGTCTGGCCGCGCACGAGCAGCGAGCAGGCCTCGGCGAGCACCGCGCGCCCCACCTCGGCGAGGCCCGACGTCTCGCGGAAGGCGCCGCGCTCCGACGTCATGGGAAGCGCGAGCTGGAGCAGGGGCTCGGGCGCGAGCGCGTCGCTCTGCGTGTCGGCGTTGACGTGGTACTGCAGGGCAGACACGTAGCGCACGGCCACGCTCGCGGGGGCGCGCGGTCCGAGCTCGAGGGTCACGCCGTGGCGGTCGACTTCGAACACCGCGGTGCGTCCCACGTCGAGGTCGACGGCGCGCACGCGGTAGGTCTCGGGGCCCGTCTGCTCGGCGAGGCCCCAGAGGCGAAAGGGCTCGGCGCCGCCGAACATGCGGCCCACGGCGTAGCCGAGGTCGTCGACGGTCCATCGCACGGGCACCGCGAGGCGGCGCGGCGATTTGCGAATGGCCTCGAGGGCGACGGTGCGGTCCTCGTGGTCGTCGAGGAGAAAGTTCACGACGCGCTCGAGCTCGCCGAACGATGTGCCGATCGCGGTGATCTTGCCCGAGTGGAACACCTCGGCGAGGCAGTAGCGCTCGTCGTCGCCCACGCGCATGCGCACTGAGTACACGCTCGTCGCGCCGGGGAGCACCTCGCTGCGCCGGAGCTTGTCGAGGGTCTCCCGGGCGCGCGGGCCCCAGAAGCGCAGGGTGACCGAGTCGATGCCGAACTCGTCGGGCGCGCGCCGCAGGGGCCGGCGGTCGTGGCGCAGCGAGAAGAGCACCATCTTGGCGGCCTCGTGGTGCGCGAGCTTCTCGAGGGTGGCGGGCGGGAGCCACACGCACTCGAGCTCCCCCGTGCCCGACACGAGCGCCTCGTGGATGCGGTCGACGTCCTTCGCGGCGCCCGCGGAGTAGAGCCGGTGCACGCGCTCGCTCGCCGTGTCGAGCCAGAGCTGGAGCTCCCCGAGCTGCAGGGTGTAGAGCCCCGGGTCGTCGGTGGCGCTCACGGCGATGCCGTGGGAGCCCGCGATGTCTTGCAGGGCGCCGAGCGGGTCGCTGCGCATGCGCCCGTGGGCCTCGAGGAGGTACGTCTTGAGGGCGGTGCGCCCCTCGATGTCATCGTCGATCGAGGGGGTGGCCCCGCCGCGCGTCGAGGCAGCCGTCATCTGCCTCTCGAGCAGCAGCGAGAGGTCGCGTCGCGAACGGATCGTGAGCATCGCGCGGACGCTACCGCAAGGCGCCCTCGGCGCGCGAGTTCGCGGCTTCGGGCGTGAGGCGCGCGCGCACCGCCCACG
>CANMAT010000068.1 GCA_947494865.1 Deltaproteobacteria bacterium | reverse complement strand
GGGGGATCACCGTCTCGACGGGGTGCTCGTTGGCGCCGGGCTCGAAGGCGATGTTGGCGGTGACGAGCCAGCCGTTGCCCTGGGCGTGGCCGGGGCCCACCCACGTGTCGATGAACACGCGCGTGCGGCGCTCGCCGCGGAAGAGGGGCATGAGGTCGGTGACGTCGAGCCTCCACGTGCCGCCGACGCCGTACGGGGTGATGAAGCGCGCGATCTCGAGCTCGGTGGCCGCGCCGCCGTCTTCGCCGCCGTCGAGGAGCGAGAGCGAGGCCACGCGGTCCCACGCGTCGCAGCGACCCGACGGGCACGCGAGGGTGAGCGTGAGCGTGGCGCGCGCGTAGCGTGCGGTGGGAAAGGTGGCGGCGCCGTCGACGGTGCGACGGTTGTCGGCGCCCGCGAAGTACACGTGCGTGCGCTCGAAGAGGTTTACGGTGACGGGCTCGAGGGGCGCCTCGACGTCGGGCGTCGCGGCGTCGACAACGTCGTCGGGGGCGGCGAGCTCGGCGGCGGCGTCGCGCGGCGTCGTAGCGGGCGCGGCGTCGTCGCAGGCCGTGAGCGAGAGGGCGAGGGCGGAGGTGAGCGCGAGGAGCGCGGTGGGGCGCGGCATGGCCGCGGAGTGTCGCACGGTTGCGACGAACGGGAAGATGCCTCAGGCGACCTTGCGGCGAAGCTGCGCGGCGGCGGTGCGCGTGGCGTCTTCGTCGGCGTGCTCTTCGAGGCGCTTGAGGCGCTGCACGAGCACGGGCTTGCGCTTGGGCATCTGCCCCATGAGAAGGTGCTCGAGGCGGGTGAGGGCCTCGCGCACGCGCTCCTCGTCGCGGTGCTCGAGCATCTGCAGGTGAATCTCCTGGTCGTCGGGGAGCGTGAAGCCCGCGCCGAGGAAGGTGTCGATGGTGTCGGAGATGGCCTTGGGGTTCTGCGCCGCGTTGATCTTGCGCAGAAGGTCTTGCCGCTTCTGGGCGGCGCGCACCACGGCGTCGTCGGTGCTGGCCTCGACCACGCGCGGAACGGCCACCGTCGGGAGCATCTTCTCGATCTTCTCGACGGCCTCGGGCTTCTTCTGAAAGAGGGCCTCGAGGGCGGCCTTGTACTCCTTCACGGCGGGGTTGGGCTTCGCGGTGACGTCGCCCTTGCGCACCTCTTCCGCGTGATAACTCTGGCTTCGCCCCCGGTCGATCTCGCGCCAGCTCTTGCGCTCGCGTTCTCGCGCCATGCGGTCACTACCCCTGATTTTGGACTTGTTGAAAGGCCGATGCGGCGTGCGCCCGTCGGCGCCACCCGGTGGAGTGCGTCGGTGCCCTGATGCAGGGCAAAACGCTTGAAACTATAGGAAACGAAGTTCTGAAGTGAGTTGCCCGGCGTACGGGCCGCCGACGATGAGAGGAGGGGGATCCCCTCGCTGGCCGTTACAGGCAAAACCCGCCTGAGAGCGGCGAATAGATGCCGTGTTCGAGCCCCGATCGCAAGGGGCGACGCGCACTTTCCGGGACATTCTTTGGCAAGAAAATCGCGTACCTTGCCGCGAAGTTGAGTTCGCAGGCGCGCACCGGGTACCCGTCGGGCCCATGCAACGCTCGCTGCTCCGCTCGTTGGCGGCCTCGCTCTGCGCTCTGGGCCTCTCGGCCGTCGCGCCCGCCGCCCTCGCCCAGACGCCGCCCCGCAACGCCAGCGCGCCGCTCGCGGCCCGCGCCCAGCTCCCGGTGCGCGCGCCGCTCGGACGCCTCGCCGCCGCCGCCCGCCAGGGGTCGTCCGACGAGGTGGTGCTCCCGGTCACCGAGGTGCGCGCGCGTCGCACCGCGGGCGTCGAGCGCCGTGAAGAGCGCGCCCGCGCGGTGCGGGTGTGCCTCAAGGCCCCCGTCGAGATTCGTCGGCTCCGGAGCCGCTACGCGCACACGTGGGTGGGCTCGCTCACCGACTGCAACGGCCGCCCGACGCTGCGCGCGATGGCCGCGCTGGCGCTCCTCTCGCAGCCGATGCGATCGTTCGCGATGAACCTCCCCGCCGCGATGGGAGAGCTCCGGCGCGTGGCCCCCGCGGCGGGGCTGCACCTCGTCGACGACGTGGCCCCGCCGCGCGCCCGCACGCGCCGCGGGGCGCCCCCCGCGCAGCCCACGGCGACGGTGCCGCGCGACCCGCACACGCGAGACCCGATGATCGAGGTGGCGCGCGGCGCGCGGGCGCTGCACCCGCGGATGTTGCAACTGTTGCAGGCCATCGTGGAGCACTTTCCGGGGCGGCCCATCGAGGTGGTGAGCGGCTACCGACCGGGCGAGGGCGCGAGCCGTCACTCGCACGCGCGGGCCCTCGACCTGCGGCTCGTGGGGGTGCGCCACGAGGCGCTGCGCGACTTCGCCCGCACGCTCCCCGGCGCGGGCGTGGGGTTCTACCCCAACAGCGTTTTCATTCACCTCGACGTGCGCGACACCGACGAGGGAAGCGCCTTCTGGACCGACTACTCGGGCCCCGGCGAGACCCCGCGCTACGGCCACTGGCCCCCCACCGACCAGGACGTGCGGCACGAGGTCGGCTGGATGGTCGACAACAGTACGCAACAACTCGTCACGGCCGCGCAGCGCGAGGCGACGCCCGAGGCCGCCGCGGTGGCGCCCGCTGCGCCCGAAGCGGCCCCCGAGTCCGCGGAGTGAGCCCCCCCGTGCGCGCGCCGAGCGATCCCGTAGAGTACTCGGAATAAAGGTGTTTGAGCAGCCTTGTGTTCGGCGGAGAGAGACGTAGAGTGCCGTCGTCCCTCTGCGCGGCTCGAGTGGTGGTTTTGAAGCCCCCTACTTGTATGAACTCGGGGCCCATTCTTTCGGCGGTGTGCAGGCCCGGATTTCTCACCGGGACGCCTAAAGTCGGAATACCAGGGTCCCACCTGGCATCATGCGCCAGGGGTTCAGAGACCCCCAACGACCATCGCGGTACGGACGCCTCCTGAAGGGCGCCAACTCTCCTCCTACGAGGGTTGGCGCCTTTCTCTATCGGGCCCCGACGCGGCGCGTGAACCCAACGCCCGCGGACGGAGCATCCCAAAGGGCTAGATTGGAGGCGTCGCACTCCGACTGATGGAGGTCTCCGCGCTTGACAACCGCCGTGTTTCTACCGCTTGTGTCGCCGACCCTGATGTGCCCTCCAGCCCCGCTTGCGCCGTCGTCGGGCGTCGACCCCGTGTCTCCCCGGCAGTACCTCGACGTGGTGCGCGCGCGCATCGACGAGCGCCTCCGTGAGATCTTCGCCCAGGTCGAGGGCGACACCACCGCGGCGGCCCCCGCCACGCTCCCGGTGCTCGCGGCCGCGCGCGACCTCACCATGCGCGGCGGCAAGCGGCTGCGCCCCGCGATGCTCTTCGCCGCCATCGAGTGCGTCGAGCCCGGCGCGCACCCGCGCGCGACCACCGACGTAGGCGCCGCGCTCGAGCTCTTTCAGACGTACCTGCTCATTCACGACGACTGGATGGACAACGACCCGGTGCGCCGCGGCGCCCCCTCGGTGCACGTTTCCCTCGCGCGTCACTACGGCGACGCGCACCTCGGCGCGTGCTCGGCCATCCTCGCGGGCGACCTCTTGAGCGCGCTGGTGCACGAGCTCGTGGGCTCCGTCGAGCTCCCCGCCGCGCGGCGCCGCGCGCTCGTGCAGGCCTTCGGGCGCATGGAGCGCGAGGTGATACTCGGGCAGTGCCTCGACGTGACGCACAACCAGGACATCCAGCGCATTCACGACCTCAAGACCGGGAGCTACACGGTGCGCGGCCCGTTGCTCCTCGGGGCCGCGATCGCCGGCGCGCCCGAAGAGGTGTGGCGCGCGTTCGAGCGCTTCGCCGAGCCGCTGGGCCTCGCGTTTCAGCTCCGCGACGACGTGCTCGGCGCGTTCGGCTCCGAGGCCGACACGGGCAAGCCCGTCGGCGGCGACTTTCGCGAGGGCAAGAGCACCCTGCTGGTGCGCCACGCGCTCGAGCACCTCGACGCGAGCGACCGCGACGAGCTCCGCGCCGTGCTTGGCCGCCGCGACGCGAGCGAGGCCGACGTGCTGCGCGCGCAGGCCCTCGTCGAGCGCTCGGGCGCGCGCGAGCACGCCGAGTCGGTGGTGCGCGCGCTGCGCGAGCGGTGCCTCGCGGCGCTCGACACGCCGGCGCTGCTGCCCGACGGGCGGCGGCTCCTGGCTGGCTTCGCCGCGATGCTCTCCGAGCGATCGAAGTGAGCGCCGCGCACGGCAAGGTCATTCTCCTCGGCGAGCACGCGGTGGTTCACGGCCGACCGGCCCTCGCGGCAGCGGTGTCGCCGGGCGTCGAAGCGGTCGCGCGCGACGCGCCGGGCGAGGGGCTCTCCCTGCGCGTGGCGCCCTGGGGCGTTGTGTTCACCGCGGGCGACGGCAGCGACCTCGGGCGCGCGCTCGACGGTCTCTCGCGCGCGCTCGACGCGACGGGCGCGCGCATCGACGCGGTGATGCACCTGCCGGGCGCCAAGGGGCTCGGGGCCTCGGCGGCGCTGGGCGTCGCGTGCGCGCGGGCCGTGGCCGAGCTGCGGGGCGCGGCCCTCGACGACGCGCGCCTCCTCGACGTGGCGCACGCGTGGGAGTGTGTGTTTCACGGCAACCCGTCGGGCGTCGACCACACCCTGGCGGCCCTCGGCGGGGTGGGTGTGTTCACGAGGTCCGAGGGGCTGCGCCGCGTGGCGGTGCGGGCGCCGTTGGCGCTGTGCATCGGTGATACCGGCGAGCGGTCGAGCACGCGCGAGATGGTCGAGCTGGTGGCGTCGGCGCTGGCGCGCAAACCCGCGGCCACCGAGAAGACCTTCGACGCCATCGCGTCGCTGGTGCGCAACGCTGCCCTCGCGCTCGAGGCGGGCGACCTGCGCGCGCTCGGCGAGCTCATGGACCTCAACCAGGTGCTGCTGTCGTCGCTGATGCTGTCGACGGAGCGCACCGAGACGCTTTGCCGCGCGGCGCGCGCCGCGGGCGCGCTGGGGGCCAAGCTCACGGGCGCGGGCGGCGGCGGGTGTGTGATCGCGCTGGCGGGACGGCGCGAGGGCGAGGTGCGCGCCGCGTGGGAGGCCCTCGGGGTGCCCTGCGCGCGCGTCGAGGTGGGAGCATGAAGGGCTACGCGAAGGCCTGCGCGAACATCGCGCTGGCCAAGTACTGGGGCAAGAGCGACGAGGCGCTGAACCTCCCGGCGGTGCCGAGCGTGTCGGTCACGCTCGACGCGCTGGTGACCGAGACCACCGTCGCGCGCGACGAGTCCCTCACCGGCGACGACGTGGTGATCGACGGCGCCCGCGACGAGAAGGCCGCGCGCAAGGTGACGGCGCTCCTCGACCTGGTGCGCGCGCGGGCGGGGGTGTCGCCCGACGACCCGCGGCGCTTCGCGCGGGTGAGCTCGGAGAACCACTTTCCGGCGTCGTCGGGGCTCGCGTCGAGCGCGTCGGGCTTCGCGGCCCTCACCGCGGCGGGCGCGCGGGCGTACGGCGCCGAGCTGTCGCTCACCACACTCTCGGCCCTCGCGCGGCGGGGCAGCGCGTCGGCGGCGCGGAGTCTCTTCGGCGGCTTCGTCGAGCTGCCCGCGGGCGTCCCCGGCGACGGCTCGCTCGCGGCGCGCATGCTCCACCCGCCCTCGTGGTGGGACGTCCGCGTGGTGATCGCGCTCGTCACGAAGGCCCCCAAGGCCGTGGCCTCGCGCGACGGCATGCGCGAGACGGCCCGCACGTCGCCGTACTGGTCGGCGTGGCTCGCGTGCTCGCCGGGCTACGCCCACGCGGCGAAGGAGGCCATCGCGAAGAGAGACCTCGAGGCGCTCGGGAGCACCATGGAGGCGAGCACCTTCGCGATGCACGCGAGCGCGTGGGCCGCGGTGCCCGCGGTGCGCTACGTGCGAGGCGTCACGCTCGACGTGCTCGACCGCGTGGAGGCCCTCCGCCGCGGCGGCACCGGCGCGTGGGCCACGATGGACGCGGGGCCGCACGTGAAGGTGCTCTGCGCCGCGGGCGACGCCGAGCGCGTCGCCGCCGCGATGCGCGAGGCGCCGGGCGTGATCGACGTGCGCGTGGCGAGCCCCGGCGACGGAGTCGTGGTGGCGTGAGGGTTCGCGCGCCGGGCAAGCTCATGCTGGCGGGCGAGTACGCGGTGCTGCACGGGCACCCGGCGCTCGTGATGGCCGTCGACCGATGCGCGGTGGCCAGCGCGTGTGACGTCGCAGCGGGGACGCCCTTCCCTGAGATCGCGGCCACCTTCGCGCTCGCGCGAGAGGCGGGGCTCTTCGACGTCGATCCGCGCGCGGTGCGGGTCGACGCGTCGGCCCTCCAGGGCGACCGTGCGCGCAAGCTCGGGCTCGGCAGCTCGGCGGCCGCGTGCGTGGCCGCGCTCGGGTGGGCGTGGGCGAGCGCGGGCCGTGCGATCGACGACGAGGCGAGGCTCGCGATCGGCCTCCTCGCGCGCCGGGGGCACCGCAGGGCGCAGGGCGGCGGCAGCGGCGTCGACGTGATCGCGAGCGCGCTCGGCGGAGTGGTGCGCGTGCAACTCGCCGACGACCCCGACGCGGCCCCGCGCGTGGAGCGCCACGCGGGCCTCGGCGCCGCGCCGTGGGCTGTCTTGTGGACGGGCACGCCCGCGCGCACCAGCGACATGATCGCGCGCGTCGAGGCGTATCGGGCGCGTGACGGCGGCGGCTTCGCGGCGTCGCTGGGGCGCATCGCCGAGGCCACCGCGGCGATGGAGCGCGCGCTCGCAGCGGGCGACGTGAGCGCACTCGTCGAGGCGGTGGCGGAGCACGGCCGCGCGATGGCCTCGCTCGGCCACGCCGCGGGTGCGCCCGTCGTGACCGAGGCGATGGCGCGGCTCGCCGCGCGTATCGAGCCGATGGGCGGGGCGTGCAAGCCGTCGGGGGCGGGAGGGGGGGATGTCGCCGTTGCGTTCGCGCGCGACGCAGACACACTGGCCGCCGTCACCGAGGCAGCGCGCGCCGAGGGCTTCGCGGTCGTGCCGCTCGCGATCGATCCTCGCGGAGTCGCGGCGTGGTGACGCGCATCCAACCGGACCGAGGTCAATGATGAAGCGCACGTCACGCATCCCTGGCTTCTACAAAGAACCCGTCGAGTCGCGCAGGCGCCTCCTGGCCGAGGCGGCAGACCTCGACACGTCGGAGATCACTCGCGTGCTCGGCGAGGGGGGGCTCGACGTGGCCACCGCCGACAAGACCGTAGAGAACGTGCTGGGCACCTACGCGCTGCCCTTCTCGCTCGGGCTCAACGTGCGCATCAACGACCGCGACTGGCTCGTGCCCATGGTGGTCGAGGAGCCCTCGGTGGTGGCCGCAGCGAGCAACGCCGCGCGCATGATTCGAGAGGGCGGCGGCTTCGTCGCCGAGGCCGACGAGCCCCTCATGGTCGCGCAGGTGCAGCTCTGGGGCGTGAGCGACCCCGACGAGGCCACGCGCAGGCTCCGGGCGGCCGAGGCATCGCTCCTCGCGATGGCCGACGCGGCCGTGAGCGGCCTCGTGGCCCGCGGCGGCGGCGCCCGCGCCATCGAGGCGCGCGACCTCGGCGACGGGCTCTACGTGGTGCACGTCGTGGTCGACGTGCGTGACGCGATGGGCGCCAACCTGGTGAACACCGTGGCCGAGCGCCTCGCGCCCGCGATCGCCGCGCTGACGGGCGGCGTCGTGGGCCTGCGCATCTTGTCGAACCTCTCCGACAAGCGGTGCGTGCGCGTGCGCTGCGCGGTGCCCGCGGCGTCGCTCGCGACGGCCGAGATGTCGGGCGCCATGGTGCGCGACGGCGTCGCGATGGCGTCTCGCTTCGCCGAGCGCGACCCGTACCGCGCGGCGACGCACAACAAGGGCATCATGAACGGCGTCGACGCCGTGGTGATGGCCACGGGCAACGACTGGCGCGCGGTCGAGGCGGGGGCCCACGCCTTCGCTGCGCGCAACGGGCGCTACGAGCCCCTCGCCACGTGGCGCGCGGGCGACGACGGCGCGCTCCACGGGGCGATGGAGATCCCCCTGGCGCTGGGCATCGTGGGGGGCACCCTGCGGGTGCACCCGGGCGCCCGCCTCGCGATGAAGATTCTCAACGTTCGAACCGCACGAGACCTCGCGATGGTGGCGGCGGCGGTGGGCCTCGCGTCAAACCTCGCGGCGCTGCGCGCGCTCGCGACCGAGGGCATTCAGCGCGGGCACATGTCGCTGCACGCGCGCAGCGTTGCGTCGGCGGCGGGCGCGCGGGGCGCCGAGGTCGAGCTCGTGTCGGGGGAGATCGCCGAGGCCCGCGACGTCACCCTCGACGCCGCGCGCCGCGCGCTCACGCGCCTCCGCGCGGGGGCGCCGCACGCCCACGGCGACCACGGGCTCTCGCTCGGCAAGTAGCGCGGCCGCGCCGCAACTGCGATATGAACGGCGCGTGCGAACCTGGGCCTTCGCGATCGCCTTCGCGTTGAGCGCGCTCCCGCGCGGGGCGTCGGGGCAGGAGCACACGCCGCCCGTGCGCCTCGAGGTCGACCCGTCGCCCGACGAGGCCGCGTGCCCCTCGCTGCAATCGCTCATGGGAGACGTGCGGCGGCGCATGGGCCGTGACCCCTTCGCGCAAGAGGCCTCGCGGCGCCTCACGGTGCGCTATCGCCGCGGCTCCGAGGGGTGGGGCGCGCGCATCACCGCGCGCGATGAGCTGCGCGAGGGCCGGGGCGTGCGCGAACTCGCGCGCAGGGCCGCGACGTGCGCCGAGCTCCTCGACGCCGTAGGGCTCGCCGTCGCGCTCGCCATCGACCCCGACGCGCCCCTCGCGCCCCCGAGCGCCCCGCCCGCCGCGCCCGTATGTCCGGCGCTGTTGGAGTGCCCGCCCCCAGCGCCCACAGCCCCTCCGTCGCCGCCGGTGGTGATCGAGCGTCGCGTCGAGGTGCCCGCGCCCGGCGTCCCGGCGTCGCTCTCGCTGCGAGGCGGCGTGGGCGTCGGCGCCACCCCCCTCGCGCCTGCGCTCATGATGGCGTTTCGAAGCCGTCACGCGGGGCCGTGGCACGCCATGGCGGGCGCCCTCTACACGCGGGTCGCTTCTGCAGACGGAGGTGCGACGGGCTTCGGACTCACGGCCCTCTTCGGCGGAGCGTGCTGGGGAACGTCCGGCGCACTGCGCCTCGACGCGTGCGCGGGTGTGCAGGCAGGGGCGCTTCACTCGGTGGTGTATGAGCTCACGCCCCTCGCGCCGGGCGATCGGCTGTGGCTCGGCGCGTTCGTCGAGGGTGCGCTCCGCTGGTATGCGCTCGGCCCGGTGTTCGTCGAGGGTGCGCTGCGCGCCGCGGTGGCGCTCTATCAACAGCGATACTCGGTGCGAGGGCGCGCGGCGGTCGCGTTCGAACCGTGGCCCGTCGCGCTCGACGCCACCCTCGGCGCAGGGGTCGATTTCTAACGAAGGACGCGGGGGGCGCGGACATTCACCTCCCGTCAGCGCGCCGCACCGTCGCGATCGCGCGAGTCTTCGAATTCCCTACGACAGAGGTGTTCATGCGTACGCTCCAGTGGCTTCTGGCCGCGGGTCTCTTCGGCGCCTTGTGCGGCTGCGACCCTGAGGTTGTCACCGGCACCGCGCCCGACGCGTCGGGCGTCGATGCGCCCGTCGGCGTTGACGTCGCGGCGGTCGACGTCGTCACGCCCGACGGCTCGGTCTCGGTCGACGCAGCGGTGGCGCCCGACGCGCTGGTGATGTGCGCGGGCACACAGATTCGTTGCGGCTCCGCGTGCGTCGACCCGAGCGCCGACGTCAACAACTGCGGCGGCTGCGGCCGCTCGTGCGGCGTCGGGGGCACCTGCACCGCGGGGCGTTGCATGTGCGGCGCCGCCGCCGTCACCTGCAACGGCACCTGCGCCAACGTCGCGAGCGACACGGCCAACTGCGGTCGCTGCGGCAACGCGTGTCCCGCGGGGGCCACGTGCGCGTCGGGGGCGTGCGTGTGCCCGGCGGGCACCGTCACCTGCAACAACGCGTGCGCCGTGCTCGCGACCGACACGGCCCACTGTGGTCGCTGCGGCAACCGCTGTGCGACGGGCGAGTCGTGCGTGTCGGGGGCGTGCGTGTGCCCGGCGGGGATGGTCACCTGCGGCGGCGGCGGGGCGTGCGTCTCGCTCGCGGCCGACGCGCGCAACTGCGGCGCGTGCGGCCGCGCGTGCCCCGGCGGGCAGGCCTGCGTGTCGGGCGCCTGCGCGTGCGCGGGGGGCGGGCTCATGATGTGCGGCGGCGCGTGCGCCAACACGCAGACCGACGCGGCCAACTGCGGCGCGTGCGGCAGCGCGTGCCGAACCGGGCAGGTGTGCACCGCCGGGGCGTGCGTGTGCCCCACGGGCTCCATGCCTACGCCCACGGGCTGCACGCTCACCCTCGGCAACCCCCAGAACTGCGGCGGCGCGCAGTGCCGCAGCGACCAGTTCTGTGCGAGCGGCGCGTGCACGTGCCTGCCGGGGCTTACCGCCGCGGGCGGTCGCTGCGTCAACCTCCAGAGCGACGGGCAGAACTGCGGCGCTGTAGGCACGCAGTGCCCCATGGGGCAGGCCTGCGTGGCCGGGGC
>CANMAT010000067.1 GCA_947494865.1 Deltaproteobacteria bacterium | reverse complement strand
CAGAGCGCGTGATGAATAATCCGGGTTCATTCCGCGGCAACCGCCGCAACCGCGGAGGAGATGATGGGCGGGACGAGTCGACAGGAGAGGCTGATTTCGCAAATGCCTTGCTTGTAGACGATTTTGGCATCGCCGCCCTGGGCTTTCAGTAGAGGCCCGGGATGACCTTGTAGGGGACGCGCTCGCAGTACTCGTCCCAGAAGGCGCCGTACTTGGTGCGGCAGCGGGCGTCGTCGCGGCTCGCGCGGTCCATGAGCAGGGCCGTGAGGAAGAGCCAGTAGATCCACGGCGCGAGGTGGGTGAAGCCCGCCGGGAGCGTCCACGCGGCGGCGAGGCCCAGCTCGGGGACGTAGTGCGCGTGGCGCGCGAGGCTCCACCAGCCCGAGACCAGCAAGATGCTCTGGTGCTTCTCACCGTCGGCGGTGGTGTACTCGGCGTAGATGATCGAGGGCTTGCGGCCCCACACCGTGGTTTTGCCTTTGGTCTCGCGCACCCGCTGGCGCTGCGCGTCGGCGTCGTAGTTGGCCCAGATCGAGGCCACGCCGAAGAGCACGATCGCGATGGCGACGAGCGGGTGCAGGTCGATGGGGTGCCGCACGAGCCACTGCGTGGGGAGGGTGTAGAGCGCGGGGATCCACACCGACACGCCCCAGCAGATGTAGTACCCGAAGCGGTCGTGCATGACGTCGAGGGAGGCGAAGTAGCCGCCCTCCCAGACGAAGAACTTGAAGATGTACACGAGCTGCAGGAGCACCGAGACCGCCATCGCGGTAGAGAGGTGCCCGCTGGCGTGCTGCGCCGCGGCGAACGACACGATGGTCACCGCCCAGCCCATCATGCCGATGCGACAGTTGAAGAGCTGCTTGAGGCTGATGCCGAAGAGGGTGGGGAAGAGCTCGACGCCCCAGTAGAAGTCGAAGACGGGGTTGCCGCTGAGGCCCCAGTCGGTCGACGAGGGCGCGAAGCGGCCCTTGAAATAGAGGAAGCCGCAGAACACCAGCGCCGAGGCGTTGAGGGTGATCAGCACCTCGCCGAAGTGATCGAACACGATTGACGCGGGGAAGAGCCCGGCGCCGTAGGAGGCCCCGGCGAAGGTCGCGAGGGTGACGAAGAAGGCCGCGACGCCGTTGAGGGTGTACCGCGGTCGGTTGCCCGCCGGCGTGATGGGGCCGAAGAACTCGGCGCCCGGGAGCGCCTTCAGGAGCAGCGCTTCGAAGACCACAAAGGCGACGATGATCTGCGTCGCGACGAGCGACGGCCGGGGAAAGTGCGTGACGATGGCGTCGAGGCCCTCGCGCGAGAAGAGCCGCGACACCTCGCCGTCGAGGTGCGCGCACGCGATGAAGAACGCGATCGCCGCGGGGGGCGTCACGAGCATGAGCGCCAGCGGACCGAGCGTCATGCGGACGAACTCGCCCAGCGGCGTCTCGCTGCGACCGGCCCAGGTGCGACGCTCGTCGGGCGGCGGATGATCATTGGACATGGCGATGCAAACTCCTCTTCGGTGAACCCTATCCGAGCGCTACGGGACGACGAAGGTCATCCAGCCCTGAACGGCGACGCCGCCCGTCTGCCGCGTGCACACGAGCTCGAGGTCGACCTTGCGCTCGCCGTTCTCTTCATACCTGCGGGCCACCTTGCCGACGCAGGTGAGCACGTCGCCAGGCCACACCTGCTCGCGCCAGCGCACCTTCGTTCTTCGCACGTTCGCGGGGCCCAGCCACGAGGTTGCCCAGGTCGCGAGGACGCCCGCTTGAAACATCCCCACGGCGAGGGGGGCCTCGTAGCCCGCGGCGCGCGCGAAGGTCTCGTCGTGGTGAATGGGGTTCATGTCGCCCGACGCGCCCTGGTAGCGCACGAAGTCGGTGCGGGTCACGGGGCCGACCACGAGCGGCGCGGGCTCGGCTCCCTCACGGATGTCGTCCCAGTTCATGGTCATCGCACCTCCTTCGGCGCGTCGGCGTCGGGCGGGCGCTCGGTCTCGACGCCCGTGAGCCGCGCCTCGGCCACGAGCCTGCCCGACTCGTCGCGAAACTCCGTCACCATCACCGCGAAGGTCATCTTGCCGCCGCGGCGCCCCTCTTTGTCGTACACCGACTCGATGCGC
This sequence comes from Deltaproteobacteria bacterium, assembly GCA_947494865.1. Classification (GTDB taxonomy): domain Bacteria; phylum Myxococcota_A; class Polyangia; order Polyangiales; genus CAISKJ01. The sequence continues at coordinate 8,552 of CANMAT010000067.1, read as the reverse complement.
GAGCGGGCCGTGAGCTTCGCGCCCGCGCGCGGCGGCGGGCCGAAGTACACGTACTCCTGCTCCGCGTGCATCCCGCGCTTCTGATCGAGCTTCACGTGGTGCCACGGGTTGGCCCCGGCGACGCCCTCCTCCCAGAAGAACATCGTTGTGAGGAAGGTGGGCGGCGCCACGGGGTGCTCCGCGTCGAGGTACTCCGCGTGCGTCGACCGCGTCGCGCGCGCGAACTCGCGGATCTTGCCGCGCTCGATCGCGACCTCGAACGGTACGCCCTCTGCTCCGATCGCCGACTTGTCCGCCACGGTGTGCCTCCCGTCGCGCGCCCTCGCGCCGCCACACCTTGGTAGAACATGTTTCAATTTCTCGCAAACGCCCTCGCACAGCGGCCTCGACGAATCGTGCGCGCGGCGCGGCCCCGGTGTAGAAGCGCCCTGCGATGCACAACGTCTCGTGGTGGTTCCTCGCCGTCAGCGTCGTGGGGATGGCGTTCACCCTCAACGCGCGGCGTCCGCTCTTTGCGCCGGCGCCCGCCGCGGTGCCGAGCTTCTTCGCGGGGTGGCTCACCTCCGAGCTCTGGGCGCACCACATCGCCTGGCAGCTCGCGGCGACGCTCGCGTTCGTGTACGAGGGCGCCCTCGCGCGGTGGCCCGGGCGCGCGGGGCTCGCGCTCACGGTGGCCTCGTGGCTCCTCCTGGCCCGCGGGCACCGCCACGCCGTCGCCGCGGGCGCCGCCCTCGACGGGGCGCTCGCCGCCGCGCTCGGCGACGACCACGCGGCGACGCTCGCGCCCTCCGCGCGGGCGTGGCTCACGGGCGGCTTCGACCGCGCGGCGCTAACGCTCCCGTTTCCCGTGCGGCACCCCGACGTGGAGCGCACCGCCAACGTGGTGTTTCACGGCGAGGGTCGCCGCGCGCTCGCGCTCGACGTGTACCGCCGCCGCGATCGCCCGACGGGCTGCCCCACGTTCGTGTACGTCCACGGCGGCGGCTGGGTGCTCGGCTATCGCGAGTACCAGGGCCTCCCGCTGTTGCATCACCTCGCGGCGCGCGGCTGGACGTGCTTCTCGGTGGACTATCGGCTCAGCCCGCGGGCGACCTTCCCCGATCACCTCATCGACGTGAAGCGCGCCCTCGCCTGGGTGCGCGCCCACGGCGCGGAGTATGGCGCCGACCCGGCCTTCGTCGTCGTGGGGGGCAACTCGGCGGGCGGTCACCTCGCGTCGCTCGCGGCGCTCACCGCCAACGACCCGATGTACCAGCCCGGCTTCGAGGGCGTTGACACCTCCGTCGCCGCCTGCGCGAGCTTCTACGGCATCTACGATTTCGCCGATCGCGACGGGGTGTGGCCCCACCAGGGGATGCGCTGGCTCCTCGAGCGCGTGGTGATGAAGGTCACGCGCCGCGCCGACCCCGAGGCCTACGAGCGCGCCTCGCCGATCGCGCGGGTGCGGGCCGACGCGCCTCCCTTCCTCGTCGTGCACGGCGAGCACGACAGCCTCGCGCCCGTCGCGGAGGCGCGGCGCTTCGTCGAGGCGCTGCGCGCCCGCTCGCGCGCCCCCGTCGCGTACGCCGAGGTGCCCGAGGCGCAGCACGCGTTCGACATCTTTCCGTCGGTGCGCACGGGCCACGTGCTCCAGGGCGTAACCCGCTTTCTGGCCTACGTGTTCAGCCTTCAGCGCAAGGGCTGAGCGGCGACCGCCTCGCTCCGCGAGCAGCGGCGGGCGATGGTGCGCATCACGGCGAGCCAGTGGAGTTGCCCCGGCGTGATGAAGGGCTTGCCGCTCGTGAGCAGCCCCACGCTGATGGCGCGCTCGGGGTCGGCGTACACGATCACGTTGCTGAAGCCCACGTGCCCGAAGGCGTGCTCCGAGTCGGCGCCGTAAGGGCTGAACGAGCTCCGCCCGAGCATGAAGCCCATCGAGTAGCGCACGGGCATGCCGAGGAACGAGTCGATCTCGAGGAACGACTGCTCGGCCACCGAGCGTCGCACGGTGCGCGGGTCGAAGATGCGCACTCCGTCGAGCGTGCCCTCGTTGAGCAGCAGCTGAAAGAAGCGCGAGGCCTCGTCGGCGGTGCCCACGATGTTGCCCGACGGCACGATGCCCGTGAGGTAGCGCGGGTCGTTGGAGAGCTGCACGGCCTCTTGCACGGTGACCCCGAGGGAGCGCTTGAGCAGCCACGAGGGCGGCGGCATCGCCGGGAGCCCCGAGACGGCGTTCTGCGCGACGTCGTGCACCCGCGCGGGCGCTACGCCGTAGTCGAAGGTGCGAAACCCCAGCGGGTCGAGCACCTCTTCGCGGAGAAACTGTCGAATGTCGCGGCCCGTGACGCGCGCGACGATGGCGCCCACGATGAAGCCGCCGGTGAGGGCGTGGTACGCGAGGCGGCGGCCGGGCACCGAGAGGGGCCGGGCGTCGCAGAGCAGCGCGAGCAGCCGGTCGGGGTCGAGGAGCACGTCGAGGTCGATCTTGGCCCCGGGCACCGAGGGGATGCCCGCGCGATGCGTGAGCACCTGGCGCAGGGTCATGGACTCCTTGCCGTGCCGGCCAAACTCGGGGATGTACTGCGCGATGGCGTCGTCGAGGTGGATGAGCCCGCGCTGATCGAGCAGGTGCACCACCATCGCGGTGATGGCCTTCGAAGCCGAGAACACGTTGAAGAGCGAGTCGTAACGGATGGGGACGCGGGGGCCGTGGGCGGGGTCGCTCGGGGCGTTGCCCCGCAGGTGGCCGATCGCGCGGTCGAGCACCACCCTGCCGTTGCGTCGCACGCAGAGCGAGATCGCGGGGTGCAGCCCCGAGCGGTAGAGCGACACCACCGAGGCCCACATCGCGTCGACGTCGGCGCGCGAGAGCCCTACGTCGCGCGGGTCGCGCTCGGCCGCGGTGTTCGCGCTGGTGACCTCGTCGGGGTCGAACACCCGCACATGCATCGAAGAGAAGATGGCGCTTCGTGACACGGTCTACCCTCTGCCTCCGACGACGCGTTCACCCGACCGTGGCGCACCCGCGCCGACGGCGCGCTACTGCGCGCGAAGGCGCTCTCGGAGCTTGTGCTTGAGCACCTTGCCCGTCGCGTTCATGGGGAGCGCCTCGACGACGACCACGCTCCGGGGGACCTTGTAGTTGGCCATGCGCTCGCGCGACCACGCGATGAGCTCGTCGGCCTCGAAGGAGGCCCCCGCGCGCAGCACCACGAAGGCCGCGGCCACCTCGCCGAGGCGCGCGTCGGGGGCGCCCACCACGGCGGCCTGCACGATCGCCGGGTGGCGCTGCAGCACGCGCTCGATCTCCGCGGGGTAGGTGTTGAAGCCCCCGACGATGAACATGTCTTTCGTGCGGTCGGTGATGCGCACGTACCCGCGCGCGTCGAGCACGCCCACGTCGCCCGTGTGGAGCCAGCCGTCGGCGTCGATGGCCGCGGCCGTCGCGGCGGGGTCGTCGAGGTAGCCGCGCGTGACGCCGTAGCCCGCGATGAGGATCTCGCCGGGCTCGCCCGGGGGCACGTCGCGGCCCTCGCCGTCGACGGCGCGCATCGAGACGCCGGGGATGGCGCGCCCCGAGGTGGTGGCGACGGTCTCGGCGTCGTCGCCCGCGCGGCAGAGCGCCGACACGCCCGTCGCCTCGGTGAGGCCATAGCCCGTGAGCACGGTTTCGAAGGCCAGCTCGCGCCGCATGCGCTCGACGAGCTCGACGGGGATCACCGCGGCGCCGGTGACGGCGAGGCGCAGCGAGCTCAGATCGAACGCGGCGAGGTTGGGGTGCGCGAGGATGGACTGGTAGAGCGACGGCGCGCCGGGGAGCACCGTGATGCGCTCGCGGACCACGCGCGCCAGCAGCGCGTCGACGTCGAAGACGGCCTGCGGAAAGACCGTGGCGCCGACCATGAGCGACGCGAGCCAGCCGGCCTTGTAGCCGAAGGTGTGAAAGAACGGCAGCGCGACGAGGTAGCGGTCGCCCGCGCGCAGCCCCACGAGGTCGGCCCAGTCGCGAAAGGCGCGGAGCGTCAGCGCGTGGGTGCACGTGACGCCCTTGGGCGCCCCGGTGGTGCCCGACGTGTAGATCACGTCGGAGAGGTCGTCGGGGGAGACCTCGCGCGACCGCGCGACGGCGGCGGGCGCGGCGACGACCTCGCCGCCGCGGACGAAGGCCTCCCAGTCGAGGACCGCTGCCCAGGCGGGGCCCTGCACCGCGATGGTGTGCGCGAGCGCGGGCAGCGCCGCCGCGGCGCCGCGGAGCATCGCGACGAAATCGACGCCCAGGAAGTCGGTGACGGCGAAGAGCACGCGCGCGCCGCTGCGGCCGAGGACGTACGCGGCCTCTTCGCCCTTGAAGCGCGTGTTGACGGGCACGACCGCGGCGCCGGCGGCGTGGGTCGCGAGGGCCGCGACGATCCAACGCCACCCGTTGGGCGCCCAGATGGCCACGCGGTCGCCCCGCGCGACGCCGAGCGCGAGGAGCCCGCGGGTCGCGCCGAGCACGGCGTCGGCGAGCGCGGCGTACGTGAGCGTGACGTCGCCGTCGCAGACCGCCGCGCGCGCCGCGAAGCGCTCGACGGCGAGCTCGAGCAGGCCGGGCGTCGTGCGAAACTCGAGGTCGCCGCGCCGCCCTTCGTCGCGCGCGGCGGCCCCACCGAGACCCTCTTGGGTTGTGAACATCAGCGCCCGGAGTGAAACATGTTTCACTCGCCCTTGCTACGGGCCTCGCGGCCTACGGGTTCATCGTGCCCGCGAGCTCGACCCCGTCGCGGGTGTAGCGCAGCACGCAGGTGGCGCGCGTGAGCGTGCGCCGCGGGTCGACGGAGAACGCGTTGGCCACGGCGTCTTCGAGGCGGCTCCCGAGGAGCGACTCGCGCAGGGCGTGGGCGTCGAGCTGGCGCACCCGCTGGGCCGTCTGGAGCACCCACCGCGCGGCGTCGTAGCCGAGGGCCGCGAAGGTGCCCGGCTGCGCCCGGTGTCGCTCGCGAAAGGCCGTCACGAAGGTCTCGACCTCGGCGCGCGGCGAGGCGTACGTGAACGCGTCGGTGAACACCGCCCCCACCGCGGCCTCTTGCGCGAAGCGGCGCACCTCGTTGCTCGACCACCCGTCGGACCCGAGGATCTGCGCGCCCACGCGGCCCTGCCGCATCGCCACGGCCATGCGGCCCGCGTCGGTCGCGTCGGCGGGGGCGTACACCGCGTCGGCCCCGGAGGCCCGCACGCGGCCCACGAGGCGCACGAGGTCGGCGTCGCCGTCGTACGAGTCGCGCAGCACCACCTCGCCGCCGCCCGCGCGAAACGCCTGCGCGAACGCGTCGGCCATGCCCACGTTGAGCAGCGAGCTGCGCCGGTACACGATCGCCGCCCGCCGGCGCTGCAGCGACTGCCGCGCGAAGCGCGCGAGCGCCGAGGCGTGCTCTACGTCGAGGAGCGACGTGCGAAACACCATGTCGCCCACGCGCGTCACGTCGCGCCCCGCGGCCGCGGGCGCCACGAACACCGCACCGCGGCGCTGCGCGGCGAGCGCGGCCTTCTCCGACGCGGCCGACGACAGCTCGCCGAAGATCACGATGGCCGACTCGCGGTCGATGAGCCGCGTGGCGAGGTTGCCCGCGCGCTCCTCGTGGCTCTCGTCGTCGGCCACCGCGAGGCGCACGGGGCGGCCGTTGAGCCCGCCGCGGGCGTTGTGCTGCGCGACGGCGAGCTCGATGCCCCGGTGCAGGTCTTCGCCCCACAGGGCGCGCTCGCCGGTGCGCGCGGCCACCTCGCCGAACACCACCTCGTTGGCGCGCCGAAAGCGGTTGCACGCCGCCAGCAGGGGCAGCGCCAGTACACCTCGCCTCGAGAGCCCTTCACGCACAGGGCCCGCTGCATAGTCCATCGCGCGCGCGGCGCGCAACCATTGCAACGCGGCGGCATCGCGACTATGTGCCTCCCTCTATGGTCAGGCTCCACGTACTGCTCCTCGCGCTGCACGTCTTCTCGCTGCTCTTCTGGGTCGGCAGCCTCGTGAGCATCACGCGCGTCATGGCCGCCGCCGTGGGCGAGCCCGACGCCGTGCGCGCGCGCCTCGCCGCCACCGCCCGCAAGATCTACCGCGCCGTGGCCTCGCCGTGGATGGGCATCGCCACCCTCACGGGCCTCGGCATGATCGGCGTCATGCACGGCGCGTATTTTCGTTACGGGTGGTTTCACGGCAAGCTCACCGTGGCCATCGTGATGCTGGCGCTCCACTTCGTGCTGGGCTCGCGCGTGCGCGCCGCCGAGGCGAGCGGGCTCACCGACGAGGCCGCCAACGGGGCCCGCGCCATTCAGCTCGGCGTGCTGGTCTCCGCCGCCCTCGCGGTGGGCGCCGTCGTCGTGCTCAAGAACTGGCACTGAGCGCCGCGCCCGAGGGGCGTCAGCGCACCCAGAACTGCACGCTGGGGTTCTCGCCGCTCCGGGCGTCGTACGCGTGCACGTAGCTGCCGTAGTTGCCCACGAAGACGTGGTCGCCCTCGTGCGAGGTGCCCATCGTCGCGCGCATGGCGCGGCCGACGAAGACGCGATGGCCCTCGCGCGCGGGCCTCAGTCGACCCTGAGGGCGCCGTGCTCGCGGCTTACATGACATGTTTGTCGGCTTACGTGACATGTAAGCGCCGCTCAGCGGCGCGCGTGCGGGCGGCCGTCGAAGATGAAGCCGGTGAAGGGCAGGCAGTAGCTCGTGACCGCCGCGTTCGCCGCGAAGCGGAACGACACACACGAAGCCCGCGCCGGCCACGACACCACCGTGGCGGTGCCCGAGGCCCACTGCGCGCCGTCGAGCACCGCGCGCCAGCGCGACGCGCCGTCGATGAAGAAGCTGTTCTCGTGGAAGTTGCCGTCGCCGCCCACGTAGAGCCCCGTCGAAAACTGCCCGCCGCTCTGGCCCCAGTTGGTCGCGAGGTCGCCGAGGGTCACGGGGTCTACAGTGAGTGTTCCGACGCCGCCCGCGGGCACCGACACCTGCCCCGCGAGGGCCTGCGGCGGCAGCGACTGCGCCTGACCGTTGACGCACCACCCGAGCACTGCGGCGGCCGTGACGAGGCCGGGCATCACGGTGAAGTCACGGCTCGCGCCGGGCGCGATGGGCGACGCGCAGGTGGCCACGGACACGCCGTTGAGGGCCACCGCGCCCAGGTCGTACTGGCTGCGGTTTACGACGCGGAGCACCGTGGGCGCGGGCGGCGGCATGGGCTGCACCACGGTGAAGCTCGACGGCGACGACGAGATCAGCCCCAGGTTGTCGATGAGCTGCACCGTCCCGGTGACGGCCTGCGCGGGCACCACCACCTCGAGCTGCGTCGACGAGCGGAGGGTGAGCGTCGCGGCGCTCACGCGGGTGCCGTTGGTGCCCGCGAAGGTCACCGCGTAGCCGAGGTTGCCCGCGAGCACGTAGCGTCCCGTGCGCGCGCGGTCGAGGCTCGCGCCCTGGAGCACGATGCGGTCGCCGATGCGCGCCGACGCGGGGGTGAAGCCCGTGAGCCGCGGCGTGCCGACCGCGATGGGCGTAGGGAGCGTGGCGCCGAGCGAGACGCCCGCCGTGAGCAGCGCTTCGTGCGACTGCGCCGGCTCGTCGGCCGCGTCGTCGACGGGCGCGCAGGCTGCGAGCGAGAGGGCCATCGAGACCGAGAGGAGGCGGAGGGTGTTGGCGTTCATGCCTGCCCCCTGGAGCGAAGGCCGTACCAGCGCGATTTGCCTTGAATTGAAGGCATTTCAAGCGCTCCCTGTCCGCCCCGCCGGACAGCGCGCGCCGCGGCCCTGTCCGGTCGCGCGGACAGCCGCCGGGCGCTACAGCGGCGTGATCTCCACGCTGCCATCGGAAGCGATGCTGGATGTAGGCGGGAGAACCTCGGGGTGCGCGCCGGCGTTGAACGACCCGCCGCCGCCGCCGCGTCCGCCGCCGTAGCGGCTGCGCCCTGCGCCGCCGCCGCCGCCGCCCGAGTACCCGCCACCGCCGCCGCGCCCGGCATAGAACGGGGTGAAGTAGGTGGGGAAGTCCCGCGTCGGCGTTCCAGCGGCGCCGCCGAAGGATTCACACGCGCCTCCGGGCACGAAAACGCGCGACGCGAAGCCTTGCCCTCCGAGGCCGCCGCCGGCGTCGCCGTCCGCCGCGCCGGGGCGACCGTCGGCGCCGTCGCGTCCGCCCGCGCCGCCGAGGCCCAACATGCCCGGCGCCTGAAACCCGTCCTCGCCGCCCGTCGTCGTCGTCGCCTCACCGCTGAAGACTTGGATGTCGGGTTCGCCATCGCCGCCCGCCACGAGGAGCGGTGTCGCGCCCTGCACCACGAAGGTGCCTCCGCTCCCGCGGTCGTGGTGCCAGTCGGCGCCGCGAGTGCTCGACTCGCCCACCACGATCGAGAGCACCGTGCCCGCCGCGAGGGTGAAATCGCCGCGCAGTCGCGCGCCGCTGCCGTAGTGCGCGGCGCCTGTGGCCGTGATGCGGTAGACGCCCGCCGCGGGCGCGGTGAAGGTCTGCACGATGCAGCTCGGGTGCGTCGGTCGATAGGTGATCGTGGTGCATGCGCCGACCTGCTCGCACCCGTTGGCGGGGTCGAGGT
>CANMAT010000066.1 GCA_947494865.1 Deltaproteobacteria bacterium | reverse complement strand
GCCTGCGCGGCCACCGCGGCCTGCGGGCGCAGCGCAGCGCGCGCATGGTGGAGCGCCTCGAGCACGTACCGTTCGGCGCGCTCGTCGTGGCGGGCCGCGAGCACCCGCGCCACCTCGATGGAGAGGTTGGTGAACTCCGGCGTCAGGAACGGCGCCAGCGCCGTCGCGCCGTCGTCGGGCGAGGCCGCCATGAGCGCCGCGGGGGCTGCCATTCGCACGATCGCGTCGCCCTCCGTGAGGGCCGCGCGCAGCGCCTCGAAGGCCTCGCGCCCATGACCGCCGAGCGCCATCACAGCGGCGGCGCGCACCATGGCGTCGGCGTCTTCGCGCGCTCGCTCGATGAGCGCCTGCGTCGCGGCGGCCTCACCGCGGCGGCGCGAAAGCTCGCGCACCACGGCCACGCGCAACGCCACGTCGGGGTCGCGCGCGCGCCGCACGAGCCTGCGCAGCCCCGCGCGGCCGCGCAGGGCGACGAGGCCCGCCACGCGCCGCTCGGGGTCGTCGGTCGCGAGCGCGGCGCGCAGTCGCGAGGGCGGCGCCCCCGCGCGCCCGTCGAGCTCGTACAAGATCGCCGCCGCGCGGTCGCCCACAACGCCGGGCCGCACCGACAGTGGTTCGAGCACGTCGTGGGCGTGCGCCCCGAGGCCCCGCAGAGACGAGAAGCCCGCCGAACGCACGCGCGGGTCATCGCTCGACGCCGCCTCGCGAAGCACCGCGAGGGCCACGTCGGAGAGCAGGTCGGGGTCGTTGTCGCCGCGCTCGTCGACGTACTCGGCATAGAGACGCAGCGCGGCGGTGACGTCGCCCCGATCGGCGGCGCCGCGCACGCGCGCAGGCGCGCCCGAGCAGGCGGACGCAGCGACGAGGAGCACGAGCGCGAGGGTGCATTTCACGACGCGCGAGGGTAGCGGGCTACGACCGTGGTACACAGCACGTTCGTGAAGCCCTCCGCGCCGTTCGTCGCGGCCTCGTGCCTGGCCGCGTCTCTCTCGTTCGCACCGTGGATCGTCGGTCAGCCCGCCCCCCGCGAGGCCCCACCCATCGACCGCCTCGCGGTCGCCGCAGGCCCGTTTTTCATGGGTGCCGACCGCGGCGGCGAGGCCGACGAGCGGCCGCGCATCTCCCTCACGCTCCGAGGGTTTCGCATCGACCGCACCGAGGTCACGCGCGGCCAGTACCTCGGGTGCGTGTCGGCGCGCGCGTGCACGGCGCCCCGCGACCTCGGGCCGCGCGTACGCGACGCCGCGCAACCCGTCGTCGGGGTCTCGTGGACACAGGCGCGCGCCTACTGCGCCTGGGCGCGCGGGCGCCTCCCGAGCGAGCGCGAGTGGGAGAAGGCCGCGCGCGGCCCCGACGGGCGCACGTACCCGTGGGGCAACGAAGCCCCCGATGCGACGCGCGCAGTGTTCGGCCGCGGTGGCCACACCGGCGCCCCCGACCGTGTGGGGCTGCGCCCCGCGGGCGCATCGCCCTACGGCGCGCTCGACATGGGTGGCAACGTCTGGGAGTGGACCGAGAGCCCCTACGACCCCTACGCCTATCGGCACCCCGAGGCGCCCGTCGCGTGTGAGACCGCGCTCGCATCGCTCGCGGAACTCCGTCGCCTGGGCGCGCGCGGCTACACGGGCACGAACCCCTTGCCCGACACCTGCGAGCGCGTGCTGCGCGGCGGAGCGTGGAACTACGGCGGCGCCGGCCTGCGCGCGAGCAACCGCGTGCACCATCCGCCAGGGTTTCAGATCGTGGTGGCCGGGTTTCGCTGCGTCGACGACGGTTGAAGCGCGAGAGTCAGCGCGGGGGCGCAGCGGGGGCGACGGGGCGCACCGCGGGAGGAGCTGCGGGAGGAGGCACCGGCGCCACGGGGGCGACCGGCGCTGCCGGCGCTGCCGGCGGGGGTGCCGGAGAAGCAGGCGTGGTGGGGGCTGTAGGCCGGACGCCCGCGAGCTCGGCGACGCCCGCGTTGATCGTGGGCACCTCGCTCATGGAGAAGCCCTCGCGCTCGCGCGCGATGGTGCCCGTCCGGTCGATCCACACCGAGAAGGGCGCTGCGCGGCGCGTGTTGTACACCGACACGACCTGCGTCTCGAGGTCGGTCACGATCGGGAAGGTGATGCCCATGCGGCGCGTCGTCGAGCCCGCCTCGGAGACGGTATCGGGCCCGTCCATCGAGACGCCGACCACCATCACGCGCCCGCCGTAGCGCTGAAAGAGCGCCTGGTACACCGGGAGCTCCTGCAGGCAAGGCTGGCACCACGTAGCCCAGAAGAGAACCACCACGGGGCGGCGCCCCAGGTGATCGGCGAGGTTGAAGCGCCCGCGAAAGTTCGCCCCCGCGGCGGCGGGAAGCGTGAACTCCTGCGCCGCGGTGCCCGGTGAGGCCTGCGCGGCGTTCGAAAGCGTCGTCAACGAGGCGGCAGAAATCATGGTGAGAGCGAGCGCGCGATGCTTCATGAGGCCAGTTACGTACCACGCGCCGTTTCTATTGAGAGCTCTCGACCGCCACACCCCTTCCGGCGCCGTGGGCGGCGGTTTGTGTGGCAAACCGACGTGCGCCATTGCGACCTTGACGCGACTGCGATACTTGGTTCGGCGCACCATGCAAGCCGCTCGCTTTGCACCCCACTTTTCGCGCGCGCTCGGTTTCGCTCTCGTCGCCGCGGCGCTCGCCGCGTGCGGCGGCGAGACCGCCTCGCCCGATGCCGCCACGGCCGATGTCACCCCCGTCGATGCAGCCCCCGACGTCGCGCCCGACCTCGTCGAGGTCGACAAGCCCCCGCCGCAATCGTCGCTCATCTACGGTCCCTGCCGCGCAGACGCAGAGTGCGCCGAAGGCCTCACCTGTCGCACCGAGGCCGCCTCGGGCATCTCCGGCGGCGAATGTAACCGCACGTGCACCGGCGACAAAGACTGCGTGCTGATTCTCCCTGACGGCGCAGGCGCCGTCGATGGCTGGTGCCCGCCGGCGGTGGGTTCCGCGCCGCGCACGTGCGTCCGCGTGTGCGCCAACGGCGTCGACTGCGAGCGTCCCGAGGCGTTCACCTGCCGGGTCTACAACGCGGGTACGCTGACCGAGGTGCGCGCCTGCATCCACGTGTGCAGCGACACGAGTTGCATCAACGGCAACGTCTGCGACCACGAATCAGGGCGCTGCCGCCCGATGGGTACTCCCCCCACGGGCCGCACCCTGGGCCAGACCTGCCAGCCCGAAACGCGCACGGGCTCGCCCACGCCGCCGCCCGACCGCATCTGCCGTTCGGGGCTCTGTCAGCCCGACTTCAACCCCGACTCGCGCGGCAATCCATTCTACACCGGGTGGAACGGCGGGTACTGCCTCTCGCGGTGCATCCTCCCGGAGGGCTTCAACAGCAGCACCTTCTGGGGCAAGCCCGGCATGACCGTGCCGCTCCCGCAGGCAAACTGTCCCATGGGCGGCGTTTGCCTCCCGTCGAGCTCGTATGCGCGCGGCGACCTCGGGAGCTGCTACCAGGGCTGCACCACCAACACCGACTGCAGGGCCTCCGACGGGTACTTCTGCCAGCGGCAGATCCAGCTCACGCAGACCACGTCGCGGCGCTTCGCCAACGGCTTCTGCGTCCCTGTCAACTGCACGACGGCGGCCACCCCCTGCCCCTCGGGCTTCTCGTGCCGGCGCAACACCAACGGTTCGGGATCGTGCATTCCCGCGATGATGGCGTCGCCGTAGTGCGCCCCTTCTCGCGGGAGGCGCAGTGTAGTCTCGCAGCTTGTATTCCAACGTTTCGCGAGGAGATCCTGTGATGAGATCCGTCGTTGTCGCCTTCACCCTCGCCGCGCTCGCCCTTTCGGGCTGCGGCTCCAATGAGGGCACGTCCACGCCCGCCCCCGTCGACGCCGCCACCACGCCCGACGTCACAGCAACGCCCGACACGGCCGCCCCCGTCGACGCCGCCCCGCCCGCCCCGACGTACCCCCCGGGCCCCTATGGCTCCAGCGTCTGCCGACGCTTCCAGCCCTTCACGCTCAACCAGTGCGATGGCACCCCGTGGAGTTTCGCCTCCGACGAGTTCTTCACGGCGACCGCCACCGTGGTCATCATCGGCGCGGTCTGGTGTGTGCCCTGCCAGATGGAGGCGCGACAGATCGAAGCCGAGCTCAGCTCGTACCGTGAGCGTGGCGTCCGCGTCGTCGCCGTGCTGGTGCAGAACGCGGACCGCACCGCGATCACGGCGAACTCCTGCACGGCGTGGGTCAACCGCTACGGCCTCACCATCCCCATGCTCATGGACCCGCAGCAGCGCCTCCAGCCGTACTACCCGGGCCTCGCGTTCCCCGGCAACCTCATCGTCGACGGTCGCGGCGTCATCCGCTACCGCGGGTACGGCACCGAGACGGGCCTCACGGCGATCAAGGCCGCCCTCGACGACGTGCTGGCGAACCCGACCACCTGCACCCCGTAACCCCTCGCAGGAAGCCTCTCGTGCCCCACGGCGCCTCGCGCGTCTCCCCCCTCGCATCGCTGCTCCTCGTGTCTGCGCTCGCGGCCCCCTCGGCCGCGGGCGCGCAGGGGATCATCGCGCGGCTGCCTGGGCTCGGGCCCACCTCGTTCTCGTTCACCAACACGTCGATCGGCCGATTCCGCGGAGGCAACTTCGACCGCAACGTGCACGACGACAACTTCGGGTCGCTCACCGAGCGCCTCGATTTCGCCATGCAGGCTGCGCCGTGGCGCTTCTACTTGCGCTTCGACGGCTTCTCGCCAGTCAACCACGACCGCTCGTGCTCGCCCACCGAGGCCGACCTCTGCTACCTGCAGCCCAACTGGCGTCCGGGGACGTACCGCCCCTCGCTCGGACTCACGTACGACAATGTCGGCAACGCGCTCCCCGAGCGCGTGAACCTTCGCTTTCAACGTCGCGGGCTCACCCTCGAGGCCGGTGACTATTACCAGGTCTTCGGCCGCGGCCTCGCGCTTGCCTTTCGCAAGGTTGACCCCATCGGCCTCGACACCACCCTCCGCGGAGGGCGCTTCGAGTACGAGCACGACCGCCTCACCGTGCGCGCGTTCGGGGGGCTATCGAACCCCCAGAACCTCGACCCGATCTCCCTCGCGATCTTTCCCGACCCCGCCGACGTTTTGTGGGGCGCCTCGTTCGCCGCACGCGCGGGGCGCGACGGAGACCTCGAGGTGTCAGGCCACTTCGTACACACGGGCTTCGAACGCGACGCGGGCTCGCGGCGGCAAGACGACGTCGACGTGGCCGGGTGGCGCTTCGAACTCCCGTCGCTCCTCGACGGCGCGCTCACCCTCTACGGCGAGGCTGACATGCTGCGACGGCAGACGCGCCTCCGCGTCGACGCCAGCGGCGCGCAGCAGGGCCCCACGCGCGTCACCTGGGGTCGCGGTGTCTACGGCTCCGCGCAGCTCATCGCTGGCCGTTGGACGGTGCTCGCCGAGTGGAAGGACTACACCAACTACCTCATCGCGCCCTCGCAGCTCGGAGGGAGCACGCCGCGCGACGTGGCGCGAATCTACTCCACCGCGCCGTCGCTCGAGCGCGACGACCAGCGCATCTTCACGAACGCCAACACGCGCGGCGCGCGCGTGCGCGTCGACTATTCGGTCGAGGGCTCGCCGTGGATTCTCACGCTCAACTCGGTGCTCTACGGCTGGAGCGACCACTTCGACGAGGGCGGCAACCTGGTCGACCCGTGGGACGCCACGTACGGCTACACCACGTCGCACACCTACTTCGCCGTCCGCAGGCGATCGCGACCCGCGGCGCAGCCCGCGGCACCGGGCGACGGGCCCGCCAACGCCCCGGCGGCCCCCGGAGGCGCCGCGGTGGCGGCCGGGGGCCTCGGCGGTGCGAGCGTCACGCGCGTCTCACGCGGCGACTTCAACCTCCTCGCGACGGTGGGGTATCGCCGCGAGTTCCACACTGGCACGGCGCCTTCCACGGGCGGAAGCGAGCCCGATTTTCGGGCCGGTGACATCAAGCACGAGTCGGTGCAGGCCGACGTCGACATCGCGTTTCCCGTCGGTGCCAACGACTCCCTCGAGTTGCGCGTCGACAACCGATTCGAGCGCAACTTCGTGTTCGATCGCATCACGGGCTTCAACCTCGCGCAGCTCGTGACGGGCGTTCGCGGCGGCGTGTCGCTCTCGTGGTCGCATGGGCTCCCGCTCGTGGTGTCGGCCACGCTGCGGTGGGACAACACCAGCCGCCCCGGCGGCGAGGCGCTTCTCTTCGAGTCGCCCTTCGGTCGCGCGCCGGACCCGTCGAACATCACCGTCGACCCGCGCCTCCCTACGCTGTACCCCTCGGCCGAGGTGCGGTGGAACTTCTCCATCAGCAATTTCGTGCGCGTCTTCGGCGGGTGGACGCCCGGCGGGCGCGTGTGCTCCGGCGGGGTGTGCCGCGACGTACCGCTCTTCTCGGGCGCCGTCGCCGAGCTCGTGCTGCGGCTCTGACCACGGACCTTCTCATGCACGCATGGCTCCTCGCGCCCGACAATTTCACACCTCCTGCGCGCACCCCGTGGGGTGGCACCGCGATCGTCAATCGGTACAAGCGCGACCTCGGCCTCGACCCCTCCACGCGCGTCGGCGAGTCGTGGGAGCTCTCCGCGGGCCCCGAGTTTCCGAGCCGCGTCGCGGGCACCGACGTCACCCTCGCCGACCTCGCGGCGCGCGACCCCTCGCACCTCCTGGGCGGCGAGGCCGCGCGCGGGTGCACCTCGCTGCTCGTGAAGCTCCTCGACGCGGCGGACAACCTCTCGGTGCAGATTCACCCCGCCGACGACTACGCGGGCCTCGCACCTGACGAGTGCGGCAAGCCCGAGAGCTGGTACGTGCTCGACGCCGTCGCCGGCTGCGGGCTCTACCTCGGCCTTGCCGACGGGGCGACGCCCGAGCGCATGCGCGAGGCGCTCTCCAGCGGCGCCGACGTCTCTGCGCTGCTCGCGTTCGTGCCCGTCGCGCCGGGCGATTTCTTCGTCGTCGACGCGGGCACGGCGCACGCGATCGGTCGCGGCGTCACGCTCGTCGAGCCGCAGGTCGTGCGCGCCGGGCGCAAGGGCGTAACCTACCGCTACTGGGACTGGAACCGTCGCTACGACGCGCGCGGAAACCCCTCGCCCGACGGCGTTTCACGAGCGCTCCACGTCGAGCACGCGCTGGCCGTCACCGACTGGGAGCGCCCGCGCGGCGAGCAGTTTCTCCGCGAGTCTCGCGTGCGGGCGGGCCGCGCCGACGCGGGCAAGGCGCTCTCGGTGATGCCCCTCTGCGGGCCCTCGGGATCGCCCCTCGCCTCGCACGATCTCGATGTTGCGCGCCTCGCGGGGCGCGGCGCGCTCGAGCTCGCAGCGCACGGTCGGTTGCGCGCACTCACTGTCATCGAAGGGGCCGTCGAGGTGCGCGGAACGGGCGGAGTGGTCACGGTCGCGGGCGGTCGCACGGCCGTGATCGCGGCCCGCGCCGACGTGTCGTTCAAGAGCGAAGGAGTGCACGCGGTTCTGTCGTCGGTCGCCGCGAGCTGACGTCCAGAACCCCGTCGGTCCGCGTCCGGAAGCGCGAGGCGCGTGTCCTCGAGCGGTCAGCGCGCTGTCGTGGGGAGCTTGAGCGAGGCAGGAAGCGCGTCGAGCGCGGGCGTGCGCCCCGCGGCCGCGGCCGTGACGGTGGGCGCGTCGAGGCCCAGCGTGAGGGCGACGTCGCGCGCGTGCTCGGCGTTGCCCGCGCGCACGAGCACGGGGCCCCGCATGGGCGCGTAGAAGAAGCGCTGCACCGGCGACCACAGCTCGGGAACGGACCACCGCATCTCTTCGACGGAGGGCTTGCGCGCGGGCGTGAGGTCGACGATGGCGCGGCCGTCGAGCAGCACGATGCGCGCGCCCTGCATGATCCGTCGCCACTCGGGCGCCACCACGTGGGCCTCGTCCGTGAAGAGGATCACCGAGCCGTGCGACCACTGCACGCGCGCCTCTTCGGGCGTCGTCGCGTAGCGCGCGAGGCGATTGAAGAGAAAGGGCACCTCGATGCGGTCGTAGGGGGCGCCGGGGCCGAGCAGCACGATGCCCTCGGGGGAGCTCATGGCGCGGATCACCTCGGCCGCGATGGTGTCGCCGTGGTGGGCGTCGTAGGCGCGGGTGCTCGTCGAACCGGCGCGCTCGCGCGACAGGTCGGCCATGAAATACGCCGTGGGCACCTGCGCGAAGAGCGCCACAAAGACGGCGCCCGTTTCGAACGACGGGAGCAACGACTCGGGCTCGCGAAACCATCGCCGCGCGAGGCGCCCCGCGGGGAGCACGACCTCGCTCGCGGCGAAGGCCATCGGCGCCGCGAAGAGGTAGCTCCGATACTCATGCGCGCAGAACTCCGTGGGAAACTTGAACATGTACAGCGTCTGGCCGACGAGGTAGCTCGCGACGATCACCGTGCCGACGTCGCAGCGTCGCTGGGCGAACACGACGAGCGGCCACAGCGCCGTTGCCACGAGCACGGGCACCGTGTGGTTCATCGTGAGGCGCTGGAAGAGGAAGTCGCGCACGAACACGCCGAGGCCGCCGCTGCGCTGGCCGTACGTGTTGGTGAGATCGTGCAGTACGCCGTAGTGCCACGCGCGCAAGAAGTGTTGCGCAACGATGGCAACGCTCACGCCCGCGAACATCCACAGCGTGTTGCGCAGGTAGCGCGCGGTGTCGTCGGCGGGGCGCGCATCATCTCTGCGCCAGGGGCGCGCGACGACGAGAAGCACCGCCGCCGTGAGGCACAAGATGGGGTACCACGCCCAGTCGGCGAAGCCCCCGACGGCGCCCGCCGCGAGGAGCCCGATGCGCTGCCGCCGCGAGGGCCCCAGCGCGAGCCCCTGCGCGAAATAGCCGAACCAGAACATGGCTCCGATGGCCACGGTCTGAATGTCGGCGAGGTTGGCGTACGCGACGTGAATGGGGCTGAACACGAAGAGTCCCGCCGCGAGGAAGCCCTGCAGTTCGCCGCGCGCGCGACGTGCGAAGAGGTACACGCCCGCCACCGTGACGCACCCGAGGAGTACCGACAGGATGCGCGCCGTCCATGGGGCGTCGCCGAAGAGGCGGTGCATGAGGGCGAGCGGGATGTGCAGCCGCGCCGCGTGGTGGAAGTTGTAGGCCGTGACGGGCGGACGCCCGAGGCCATAAAATGTCGTGAACTCCCAGGTGCCCCAGCGGTTGAGGTTGCGCGCGCCGAGCCCGTGTTCGGCCACATGAAAGCCGTAGTGGCCCCAGCGGAGCGGCTGGTTGATGCCGTACAGCCCGATGGTGACGTGCAGCGCGACGAGCGTGACCAGCCCGGCCCAGGAAATTCGCCTCACCGCCGCGCCGCCCTTCGCATGATTGGGCTGCGTACCGCAGGTGTGCGCGCGATTCAACGGCGCCGAGTGGTCACCTCAACGGCGCCGAGTGGTCACCGATCCCCCACGTCTCGCCGCCGACGTCGGAGGGGAGGCGCCACTAGACCCGACGTGCCTTCGTAGGGCAACCTCCCCGACAGGAGACACGTGCTCGCAATGCGAACTTCTTCTTTACTCTGCCTCGCGCTCGGAGCGCTCGTGGCGCTCGGCGCCTGCGCCAACGGCTCCGTCGCCGACGACGCGGGCACGGGCTTCGACAAGCCCAAGAGCGACATCTTCTACTTCGACGACACCCCCTTCGACCAGCCCGCGCCCGACGCGGCCCCGCCGCTCGAGCGCTGCGGACAGGCCCGCGAGCGCTGCTGCGGCGGCACCGCATGCGAGAGCGGCAACGAGTGCCGCGAGGGCGCGTGCTGCTCGCTCCCGAGCGCCTCGTGCATGAGCCCCTCCGACTGCTGTGACGGCGCCGACTGCATGACGGGCCGCTGCTGTCAGCGCTCCGGCGCGCGCTGCGAGTCGAGCGCCGAGTGCTGCGAGGGGACCACCTGCACCGGCGGCATGTGCGTGGCCGCGGCGGCGGCGTGCGGCGCCGACGGCCAGACGTGCTGCGCGGGCGACATCTGCCAGGCGGGCTTCGCGTGCGTCACCGGCATGTGCCAGCGCTGCGGCAACGAGGGCCAGCACTGCTGCCCCGGCGCCACCTGCGCGGGCACGCTCGCGTGCGTGGCCGACATGTGCACCATGCCCGCCCCCTGCGGCGACTCGCTCCAGCCCTGCTGCAGCGGCAGCTCGTGCAACCCGGGTCTGACCTGCGACGTGAGCGCCGTGTGCAACCCTGCCCCCGCGGCCTGCGGCGGCGACGGACAGATGTGCTGCGGCACCGCCTGCAACCCCGGCCTCGCGTGCACGGCGGGCTCGTGCCGCACGAGCACCACTGGCGGCATGCCCACCCCCTGCGGCGACGAGATGCAGACATGCTGCGGCGGCACCGCCTGCAACTCGGGCCTCTCGTGCCAGCGCGGGTCGTGCGCGCGCCTGTCGGGCGGCATGCCCGCCCCCTGCGGCGGCAGCGGCGAGACGTGCTGCGGCGGCGTCGCCTGCAATGCAGGCTTCTCGTGCATCGGCGGCGTGTGCTCGTCGAGCGGCGCAGGCGGCACCGACGCGGGCACCCCCGGCGGCGGCACCCCCGGCGGCGGCACCCCCGGCGGCGGCACTCCTGGCGGCGGCACCCCCGGCCCCTGCGGCGACGTCGGCCAGTCGTGCTGCGGTTCGCTCGCGTGCAACCCCGGCGCGGT
>CANMAT010000065.1 GCA_947494865.1 Deltaproteobacteria bacterium | reverse complement strand
GCCGACGCCTTCCGCGACGCCTTCGTGCGCGTGGGGGGCACCGTGGTCGACGACCAGTCGTACCGCTCGAACGACACGCACTTCTCGGCGCAGATCACCTCGATGCTCGGGCACCAGCCGCAGGCGATCTTCGTACCCGGGTACTACACCGAGGTGGCGCTCATCGCCCGCGAGGCGCGCGGCGCGGGCTTCACGGGCAAGTTTCTCGGCGGCGACGGGTGGAGCGGGCCGTCGCTCACGCAGAACGACGACGACAAGCTCCTCGGCGATTTCTTCTCCGACGCGTTCGCCCCCGAGGGGGCCGCGGCGCCGGTGGCGCGCGCATTCCTCGACAAGTACCGCGCGCGCTTTCACACCGACCCCAACGGCCTCGCCGCGCTCGGCTACGACGCCGCGCTGGTGCTCTTCGACGCCATTCGCCGCGCGAACTCGGCCGAGCCCGCGCGCATTCGCACGGCGCTCGCCTCGACCCGCGACGTGCAGGGCGCCACCGGGTCGATCACCCTCAACGCCCAGCGCGACGCGGTGAAGAGCGCGGTGATTCTCGAGGTGACCTCGACGGGCACGCGCTTCCACAAGACGGTGAACCCGTGACGGCTGCCGCCGCCGCGCGACCGCGCCCGCTCGGTGAGCGCGTGCTGCCTGCGGCGGTGGCGCTGCTCGCGTTGCCGCCCGCGTACCTCGTGCTCAAGGGCGCGATCGCCAACCCGGTGACCTTCGCGCGCAACCTCGTGGAGGGCATCTCCCTGGGCGGGGTGTATGCGCTCGTCGCGCTGGGGTACACCATGGTGTACGGCGTGCTGGGGCTCATCAACTTCGCGCACTCCGACGTGTTCATGGTGGGCGCCTACGCGGGGATCTATGCCGCCGCGTGGTTCGGCGTCACGGCCACGTCGGCGGGGCGCTCGTCGCCGGGCATCGCGCTCGCGTGCTTCGCCGCGGCCATGATCGCGTGCGCCGTGCTCGGCATGTTCGTCGAGCGCTTCGCGTACCGACCCGTGCGCAACGCCCCGAAGCTCACGCCGCTGGTGACCGCCATCGGCGTCTCGATGCTCATTCAGAACGTGTCGATGCTGGTGTTCACCTCGACGCCGCGGGGATTTCCGCCGGTGATTCGCTCGAGCACGGTGTCGCTCGGCCCGGTGGCCGTCACCAACATCAAGCTCTTGAACCTCGGCGCCGCGCTGGCGCTTATGGTGGGGCTCACGTTTCTCGTTCAGCGCACGCGCGTGGGCCGGGCGATGCGGGCCATTTCGACCAACCTCGACGCCGCGCGGCTCATGGGTGTGCACACCGACCGGGTGATCGCGATCACCTTCGGCCTCGGCTCGGCGCTCGCGGGCGCGGGCGGGATTCTCTTCGGCCTCGACCAGCCCAAGATCGATCCGCTCTCGGGCGTGCAGCCGGGGCTCAAGGCCTTCGTGGCGGCCGTGCTCGGCGGCATCGGCAACATCCCCGGCGCCATGCTCGGGGGCCTGCTCATCGGCATGGTGGAGCAGCTCGCGTCGGCGTACCTGTCGAGCTCCTTCGCGCCGGCGATCGTGTTCTCGATCCTGGTGGTGGTGCTGCTCGTGCGACCGCAGGGGCTCCTCGGCCGCGTGACGCGCGAGAAGGTGTGAGCCTCCGACGGGCGCTCGCGCTGGTGGTGTTCACCGCGGGCTGCGAGCGCGGGTGCCTCGAAGGGCCCGTCCCCGAGGCGCCGCGCGCGGTGGAGGCGCCCGTCGACGTGAGCGCTGCGCCCACCGCGATGTCTCCGCGTTGCGCCCGTGAGCTCGCGGAGCCGCGGGCGTTCGTCGCGCCCGGCAGCGGGGGCGTAGACACCCTCGCGGCCTCGTGCGCGGGCGACACGCTCGCGGCCTTCGTGGTGCGCGGCGGAACGCTCTCGCGCACGCTGCGTTCGACGCGCGAGGGAGCGGCCTTCGAGGCGCCGGTGGTGGTGTCGACGGGCGTCGATCGTTTGGGGCCCGTGGCTGTCGACGCGGTCGACGGTCCGGTCGCGTGGCGATCGCCGATGGTGGGCGACGACGAGAGCGAGCGCGACGACGTGTGGGCCGCGGTGCTCTCGCGCCGTGACGGCGGAGTGGCGGTGCTGCGCGGCGACGTGCTCATGCCCGCGGGCGCGGCGGGCCTCGGCGTGGTGGCGCCGTGGCGCGATGCGCAGGGCGCGCTCGGGGTGTACGCGAGCGTGGGGCGCGTGGGCGCGGCGCCCTCGACGGTGCGTCTGCGGGTAGTGCCCGGGCGCGACGAGCCGGGCGCGGCGGGGCCGATGACGGCGGTGATCCCCGGTGAGCTGAAGGCGTGGGAGGCGTCGCGGCGCGTGGCGCTGGCGCGCGTCGAGGAGGGCGCGGCGGTGTACCTCGAGGCGAGCTGGGGAGAGGGTGGGCCCCGGTCGAGGCGCGCGCTCGGGTCGCGCTACGCGCTGGTGTCGCAGCGCGGGGTGAGCGCGGGCGGGCGCTCGGTGTTTCTGGTGGGAGAGTTCGCGCTGAGCGACGCCGACGGGGGTGAGTGCATGCGCGTGGGAGCGGGCGCGTGCGTGCGTCCGGGGGCGATGTACCTCCTCGTGGCGGGCGAGGCGGGGAGCCCGCTCGAACGCATCGACGTGGCGCGCGAGGGCGTGCCCGACGCGATCGCGGCGCGCGACGGCGCGGTGACGGCGCTCTACGTAGCGCGGGGAGAGCAGCGCCTCGCGCGGGTGCAGGTGGCGTCGGGCGCGGTGACGCCGCGGGCGTTGCGTGCGCCCGAGGGCTTCGGCGCGATCGACGGGCCTACGCTCGCGGCGTGCGACGACGGGGTGTGGTTGCTGGCAGAGGTGACGCGCGTGGCCGACGAGGGTGCGGCGCCGCGGTCGGGGGTGACCGCGGTGCCTGTGGAGTGCCTCGCGGAGTGATCAGAACTTGTAGGTGATGCCGCCGTAGATGTTGGCCTGCACGGCGGTGTCCCAGAAGTCGGTGAGCACCGGGCGGCGGGCGGTGTTGGAGCCCGCGCTCATGGGGCCGAGGCCCGCGGTGTCGGGGCGCGCGAAGTAGTACTGGAGCCCCGCGAACGCGTTGAGGTGACGCCCGAGGCCGAGCTCGAGGGTGCCCGCGAGGTATCCGCGCACGGTGGCGCCGAGGGTGCAGTCGCCCGTGGTGTCAGTGCGGTTCTCGCACAGCGAGTACACCGTGCTCGAGTTGCCGTTGACGGTGAGGTTGGGCGGGCTCGCCACGATGAAGCTGTCGCTGTTGATGTCGACGCCGGGGCTGAGGGTGATGGCGAAGCTGCCGAAGCGGTTGGCGCGGTCTTGCGCGGTCTCGCCGGCGACGACCTCGTCGCCCGAGAGCGAGAAGTGCGCCGAGAGGTTGAGCTGGAAGGTGGCGCCGATGCCGTTGCGCTGGTTGGTGCCGAGCGCGCCGTAGAAGCGCACCTCGCCGCCGACGGCGAACACGTCGTTGGCGAGGCGG
Organism: Deltaproteobacteria bacterium; assembly: GCA_947494865.1. Lineage (GTDB taxonomy): Bacteria > Myxococcota_A > Polyangia > Polyangiales > CAISKJ01. The sequence continues at coordinate 7,224 of CANMAT010000065.1, read as the reverse complement.
AGGCCGATGCGGCTGCGGAGCTCGAACTCGTACCAGGTGAAGGTGGTGCGAATGGTGAGGCCGCCGTCGACGGTGAAGAGGCCGTGGGGCATGAAGCCGAGGGTGGCGCGCACCGCGAGGGGGTGGCCGCCGTAGCCCGCGAGGAGGTCGAAGGCGCCGTCGCCGCGCACGAGGGGGGCCGCGCCGAAGGTGCTGATCGCGCCGCGGCGGCGGGCCACGTCGGCGCCCGTGATGCCCGAGCGACGGAGCTGCGCGCGCACCTGCGCGGTGCCGCCCTGGGCGATGTTGACCGACTGCACGGCGGGCTCGAAGTTGTCGGCGCTCACGGTGACGCGCGCGGTGCCCGTGGGGAGGGAGATGTCGCCGAGGGGGCGGTTCTCGGTCTCGTCGTTGATGCGCACGATGGCGTTGGCGACGGGGGCGCCCTGCGGGTCGACGGCCTCGACGTGGACGACGCCCATGGGCCGCGCGCGCTGCAGGTCGGCGACGACCTCGCAGGCCTGGGTTGCGCCGACGGTGCAGGTGCGGCGGAGGTCTTCGAAGCCCGCGGCGCGCACCACGACGATGTGCTCGCCGGGGGGGGCGTCGGCGCGCTCGTAGGGGGCGCGGCCCACGGAGGCGCCGTCGAGGAGCACCTCGGCCTCGGGCACCGAGGCGCGCACCGAGATGCGGCCGTTCTGCGAGGCCATGGGGAGGTCGCCGAGGTCGAGCGCGGTGACCTGGCCCGCGGTGACGGTGATCTCGCGGGTGACGGTGGCGCGGCCCGAGGCGGTGGCGCGGATGGTGTGGGTGCCCGCGGCGACGTTGTTGGCCTGCGCGGGCGAGCCCTGCACGCGCTCGCCGTCGAGGTAGACCTCGGCGTTGGCGGTAGAGGTGACCACGCGCACGGTGCCGCCGTTGACCACGGCCTCGAGGGTGACGGCGATGGCCTGCGTCTGCCCCGCGGTGACGCTCACCGACTGGGTGACGGGGCGGAAGCCCTCGGCGTTGACCTGCACCACGTGGGAGCCGACGGTGACCTGATCGCTCGACGGGGGTGAGCCCGTGAGGGGCGAGCCGTCGAGCATGACCGACACGTTGCCGGGGGCTGCGCCCGACGACGACGTGACGATGACGCGCACGGTGCCCGTGGCGGGGCGCAGGGCGGCGCTCACCGAGGCGACCTGAGCGCCCTGCACGGTGACGGTCTGCGTAAACGGCGGGAGGCCCGGCGCGCGGAGCTCGACGACGTGCTGGCCGGGCGCGAGGCCGTCGACGCGCACGGGCGAGGTGCCGCGCTCTTGCCCGTCGATGGTGACGGCGGCGCCGCTCACGTCGGACGAGATGTTGATGCTGCCGGCCTGCTGGAGCGACCCGGTGAAGGCCTCGCCGTTGCGTGCGACGTTGATGTCGAGGCGGCCGGGCACGTAGCCCGGGAGCTCGAAGAAGAGCGTGTGGGCGCCCGAGCGAACGGCGCGGTTGCGGATCGGCGTGTTGCCGATCGGCGGCGACGTTTGCGTATCGAGGCGCACGGTGGCGCCGGGCGGGGTGGAGTTGATGTTGATTCGCCGCGACGTCTGCGCCATCGCAGGCGCCGAGAGGCACACCACGCCCAGCGTGCCCGCTGACACTGTCGTCCAGAACCGCGTTCTCATGCTGATCAGTCTCCTGAAGGGACGAGGAATCGTTTGGTTCGACGGGGCGCACCGCCCCGGCGTACTTTGTGGTCCGCGGGTGTAAACCCAATGCCCCGAAAAACCAATGACTCTCGTCGCGCCCGCGTCGCGGTTTCAGTCGCCGACGGGCAATGAAATGAAGAGGTGCGGCGGGGGGATCAGGGCTGGGCGGCGGCGGCGGCGGGCGCCTCTTGCGGGCGCATGGCGAAGCGCAGGCGCACGATGGTGCGGCGGCCGGTAGAGCGAAAGTGCATGCCCTGGAGAATGCCGAGGATGCAGTCGGTGGCCTGGGGTACGGGGTCGCTTGTCTCGACGCGGTCGATGTCGGCGAGGGCGCCGTCGGGGGCCACGGTGAGCTCGAAGCGCGCGGTGCCTTGCGGGCGCTGCTGGCCGCGGCGCAGGGGCCCGCGGAGCATGGGGGTGTAGCAGGCGAGCATGGGCTGGGCCTGGGCGTCGAGGAGGGTCTGCACCTCGCCCGAGCTGAGCTCGCCGGTGCCCGCCTGCACGGCCACGGCAGCGCTGGTGGGCACCGTGATGCGCATGCGCGGGTGGAGCGCGATCTCGGCGAGGTTTAGCTCGAGGAGGGGGTTTTCAAACTCGAAGGGGAAGCGCACCACGGAGGCGTGCTGCACGCCCTCGATGCGCAGGGCGCGCACGATGCCCAGCACGCACTCTTTGGTGGGTCGCAGCGGGGCGACGGAGGTCTCGCCGACGGCGTCGTGGATGAGGCCCGAGGTCTCGACGACGAAGGTGACGTCGACGCGGCCCTCGGCGTCGGGGTTGGCCGGCAGGATGCGCTCGAAGCACTCTTGCAGCGAGGTGCGGCGCTGGAGTACCGCCACGCGGATGCGGCCCTCGTCGCGCTCGGTGTCGGCGGCGACGGTGACGGGCGCGGCGCCGCGGCGGATGCGCTCGGCGTCGAGGGTGAGCTCGTTGGGGGGATCGGGCGGCGGCGGGGGGAGGCGCGTGGTCGCGCAGCCGAAGAGCGCGAAGAGGCACGAGGCGAGCGTGGAGCGGCGCGGCGGCATGATCTGTAGAGTCTAGAAAGGAATCGCCGGCGCACGCTAGCGGAGAGTGCTGTCGATAGGTGGCGCGCGCGGTGGCTTGCGTGTTGCGATGGAACCGCGCCATGGCACGACACGAGGGTTGCGGTTGCTTTCCGACAGGGCTCCCCTACCCGGGGATCACCGAGTTTCTCTTGCGCGCGCCGCCCGCGCAGCTGGGCCTCGCCGACGACCTCGCGGTCGACCTCCCGTGGCACGCGCTCCCGCTGGCGCTGATCGACACGGAGACCACGGGGAAGGACCCTGCGCGCGGCGACCGCATCGTCGAGATCGCCATCGTGACCTTTCAGAACGGCGAGGTGATCGAGCGCTTCGGAGAGCTCGTGAACCCGGGGATGCCCATTCCCGCCGAGGCCGCGGCGGTGCACGGCATCACCGACGACAAGGTGAAGGGCGCGCCGCGCTTCGAGCAGATTGCCAAGAAGGTGGTGGAACTCCTGCGAGGGCGCATCCCGGTGGCCTACAACGCCGGCTTCGACCGCAGCTTCATCTACGCCGAGATGCGCCGCGCGGGCATCACGCCGACGAAGACCCGGCAGTCGCCCCCGGCGATGCGCGTGGGCACCGACTGGATCGACCCGCTCGTGTGGGCGCGCGCGCTCCAGGCGGGGGCGAAGGGCTTCAAGCTCGTCGAGGTGGCTGCGCGCGTGGGGGTCGACCTCACCAACGCGCACCGCGCCACCGACGACGCCGAGGCGACCGGCAAGGTGCTCTACGCGCTGCTCGCCAACGACCGCGAGCTCACCTACCGCGGGCTCATCTCGCGCCAGCGCGGCTATGTGTCGGGACAGGCCTCGCGCGGCCACTGGCGCCGCTGACGGTGGTAGGCTCGCGCACCGTGACGCGCACGAAGAGCCCCAGGCGCCGCCTCGCATCGAGCCTCTTTGCGTGGGCGTGCGCGTGCGCGTGGGGCTGCTCGGTGGAGCGGCCGCCGTCGATCATGGGTCAGCCCATCGACGACGTCCCCCCGCTCGATATCCCGATGCTCTTCGGTCGCGACGTGTACGAAGAGGGGGCGCTGCCGCCGCGCGGCGTCAACCCGTACCCCCGCCATGACGTGACGTACGTGCTCGCGCAGGGCGACCCCGAGCAGTCGTTTACGCTCGACGTCGAGCCGCGCGCGGGGCGCCTCGACGTGCACTTCTCGATCGACACGACGGGCAGCTTCGGCGGCGAGATTCAGTCGCTCAAGGCCAACCTGCAGGAGACGCTCATTCCGCGGCTTCGGATGCGCGTGAGCGACCTCGCCATCGGCGTGTCGCGCTTCGCAGATTTTCCGGTGCGGCCCTTCGGGCTCCAGGGCGACCGGCCGTACGACCTGCTCACGCCGATCACCACGGACTTCAACCGCGTCGCGGTGGCGGTGTTCAACCTCGACCGCCCGCTGCAGAACGGCGGCGACGTGGCCGAGGCCTCCGTCGAGGCGCTCTACCAGATCGGCACGGGGGCGGGCCTCGCGGGCCCCACCGGCGGCAGCATCGAGCGCTTCACGCCGCGGCCCGAGGTGGCCGGCTCGGGCGCGGTGGGGGGCGTCGGGTTTCGCAGCGGCTCGGCGCGCGTGGTGGTGCACGTCACCGACGCGCCCTCGCACGACCCCATCGAGTACGGCGCGCTGGTGCCCGGCACGCACACGCTCGCCGAGGCGGCCAGCGCGCTCCGCGCCAACGGTGTGCGGGTGATCGGCATCGCGTCGGGGGAGCCGGCGCGCCCGCAGCTCGAGGCCCTCGCGGCGGCCACGGGCGCGGTGGTGGCGCCCGAGGGGGGGCGCTGCGTCACGGGCCTCGGGGGGATGACCCGCGTCGCCACGAGCGGCGCGTGTCCGCTGGTGTTCGACATCGGCTCCGACGGCTCGGGGCTCACGTTCTCGGTGCTCGACGCCATCACGCGCTTCCTCGACAGCCTCGCGTTTCGCACCGTGGGGAGCGGCGTCGAGAACGACCCGCGGGGCTTCATCGCGGGCGTCGAGGCGCTCTCGGCGGTGGTGCCCGCGGGCCTCGCCGAGCCGCGCCGCGAAGACCGCCAGCCCGTCGGCGCGCTCGACGGCGTGGTCGACACCTTCGCCGAGGTGTCGACGCGCACGCGGCTCACGTTTCGCGTGCGGGTGCGCAACACGCGCGTGCCCAGCCTCGAGATGCCGCAGCTCTTCTTCGTGCGCGTGACCCTCGTCGGCGACGGCGTGGTGCTCGGCGATCGGGTGGTGCGTGTGATCGTGCCCGAGGGCCCCAAGCCCGACAGCGCGGTCGATGTCTCGCGCGACCGCGCCTCCGTCGACACCGCCGACGACGCTGCGAGCGTCGACGCGAGCGACGACGGCGGCGACCTCGACGCGGGCTCGTAGCGCGCGCGCCGCGGCCACGCGGAGTGATTGACGGGACGGCGGGTTGCAACTTACCGTCCGCGCCGATGAAAGCCCGGCTTCTTTCCCACTGGTCGCCGCGCGCGCTGCTGGCAGGCGTGAGTCTCCTCGGCGCGCTCGCGAGCGCCACGTCGAACGCCCACGCGCAGAGCTCCGATGCGCCGCTCACGGCGGGCTCGTTCGACCTGCGGCTGTTTCGCCCCGCCTTCGATTCGAAGGGCCTGATCACGGTCAACGGCACCGACATTCTCGGGTCTGGCGCCTTCTCGTTCGGGCTCATTCTCGACGTTGGCACCGACCTCGCGCGCATCGGCACGGGCAATCGCGCGCTGGTCGACTCGATGATCTCGGGCACGTTTCACGCGAACGTGGGCATCGGCAACCTCCTGGTGCTCGGCGCGCAGGTGCCGTTTCACCTCGTGAGCGGCCCCAACAACGAGATGACCATGGCCGGCGGCACCAACACCGGCCTGGGCATGGGGCAGTACAACACGGGGCCGCAGGGGCTCAACTACCAGGGCCTCGGGGACATCATCCTGCACGCCAAGCTGCGCTGGCTGCGCGGCGAGTACTGGCCCGTGGGCCTCGCGGTGATGCTCCAGGTGGGCGTGCCGGTGATGGGCGGCGGGCGGGCCTTCGCGGGCGAGCCGGGGCCGTGGGTGTGGCCCACGGTGGCCATCGAGCGGCGCTTCTCGCGGGCGTTTCGCGTGGCGGGCAACCTCGGGTTTCGCCTCCCCTTCGGCGACTACGCGCGGCTTACGCCCGCCAACGAGCAGGGCGCGACGGCGGTCTCGTACGGCCCGTCGCTCACGTTCGGCGTGGGCGCCTCGTACCGCCTCGGCAACGTCGTCGACCTCATGGCAGAGGTCTACGGCGCGCAGTACCTCAACGGCTTCGGCGACGCGCCCTCGACCACCCCGATGGAGGCGGTGCTCGGCGCGAAGATCTTCGTCGACCGCAACTCGTACCTCTTCGTCGGCGCGGGGCCCCGCGTCACGCCCGCGCTCGCCTCGGCGACGTTCCGCGGGTTCGTGGGCTTCATCTTCGAGCCGACGGTGGGCGACACCGACGGCGACGGCTTTCGCGACGACGTCGACCGCTGCCCCACGGAGCCCGAAGACTTCGACAACTTCGAAGACGAAGAGGGCTGCCCCGAGCCCGACAACGACCGCGACGGCATCCTCGACACCGACGATCAGTGCCCCCTCGTGCCCGAGGATCGCAACGGCCAGCAGGACACCGACGGCTGCCCTGACAGCGAGGTGCAAGACCGCGACGGCGACCAGATCGCCGACAACGTGGATCAGTGCCCCGACGACCCCGAAGACCGCGACAGCTTCGAAGACGAGAACGGCTGCCCCGACCCCGACAACGATCAAGACCAGATTCTCGACACCGACGATCTGTGCCCCAACGAGCCCGAAGACCGCGACAGCTTCGAAGACGACGACGGCTGCCCCGACCCCGACAACGACCGCGACGGCATTCTCGACCTCGCCGACCGCAGCGCCGAGGGCCGCGACTGCCGCAACGAGCCCGAGGTGTTCAACGGCCTCGAAGACGCCGACGGCTGCCCCGACTCGGGCCGCCTGCGCGTGATCGGCACCGTGGTCGACCTCGACCCGATTCAGTTCGAGACCGACAGCGCGCAGATCGTGGACAACAACACGAACCGCGAGATTCTCGACGAGCTCGCGCAGCTTCTCACGGGGCGCCCCGACATTCAGCAGCTCGAAGTCGAGGGGCACACCGACGAGCGCGCCGCCGACGACCACAACCTGCAGCTCTCGCGCGACCGCGCCAACGCGGTGGTGCAGGCCCTCGTTGCGCGCCACGTCGCGCGCGAGCGCCTCGTGCCCGCGGGGTACGGCGAGTACTGCCCGCTCGACCCGCGCTCCAACGAGGTCGCCTGGGCGCGCAACCGCCGCGTGACGTGCCTCATCACCCGCCTCGACGTGATCGGGCGCACGCGCCAGGTCGCGGGCTGCGCGCGCGGTCGGCAGTACGTTCCCGCCGAGGTGGGCGCGCCCAACGCGAACGCCCCGGCGACGTCGTCGTCGGGTCAGAGCCGCAACGCCTCGACCGCAGCGCCCGCCTCCCCGGCCGCGCCTGCGACCAACAACAGCCACTGATCGCGCCCGCCTGCGAG
>CANMAT010000064.1 GCA_947494865.1 Deltaproteobacteria bacterium | reverse complement strand
GGTGGACCCGTAGCAGTACGCCGTGGGGTTCATGTCGTCGATGAGCTTGAGCGCGGGCACCTGGATGCCGTGCTTCTGGCAGGTGTTCCACACGAACTGGGCCACCGCGGGGCGGTACTGCCCGAGCTCTTCGATGGACATATCTCGACAGCGGTAGAACCAGCGGTTCGAGAGGTCCATGAGCCAGGGGGAGATGAACCACAGGAGGGCGTTGATGCCCACCGTGAGCCCGATGGCCACGAGGAGCCCCAGCACCGGGCCGAGCGCCCCGCTCGCCGCCTCGCTGAGCGCCATGATCATGAACGGCGACACGAGGACGAAGACGAACAGGCTCATGATCGAGATCGTGGCGAACGATGCGAAGATCGCTTTGGATCGCATCCGCGAGGCCCTCCTCCCGGGCGTTGCCGGGTACCTTGTTGGGTGACGGTCGCTCCGAAGAGCGGCCGGGAGTATATCGGCCTTTGCGCGGTCGTTGTGATAGCGTCGCCGTCCATTATGCGTCTTCGCCCCGTCGCGCTCCTCACGGCCGTCTTCGCGCTGGCGAACTGCACGATCGAGAGCACGCGGCAGCTCGACGACCCGTGCCTCATGGACCGCGAGTGCGCCGCCGGCCTGCGCTGCCAGATCGCGGCCGACGGCACCGCGCGGTGCCTCGCGCAGGCGCGCTTCGACGTGGCGCTCATCCCCGCCGCCGACGTGAGCGCCGACGTGGCGTCAGACCTCGCCGCGGCGCCCGATCAGCCGGCGCCGCAAGACGTCTCCGTCGACGCGCCGCACGCGCGCGATGTCGCCGCACCCGACGCGAGCGCCGCGCCCGACGCGCGTGATGTGAGCGACGTGACGGATGCGGCGGACGCGAGCGACGTGAGCGATGCGAGCGATGCGAGCGACGTGAGCGACGCGGCCGACGCGGGGTCGTAGCGCTCAGCGCGGGGGCACCGGGAGCGCGACGCCGGGGGCGCGCACGCTGGCCGCGCGCACGGAGCCGCCGGTGAGAAAGAAGAGGGTGTCGCTGTCGAAGGTGCCGCCCTGGCCGAAGGCGATGGCGCGCGCGTTGGGCGCCTCGGTGACGAGGGTGGTGGTCTCCGTCCACGGGTCGGCGGCGCGCACGATGCGGCCCGCGGTTTCGTCGGCGAGGTACACGTTGTCGCAGGTGTCGACGGCGAGGCCCGACACGCTGCCCACACCGCGGAGCACGCCGACGGCGTCGCTGGGCATCAGGTCGCCGAGCACGGTGCGCGAGAGCGTGACGCGGTAGAGCGAGCCGCCCATGACCGTCGAGGCGATGTAGAGCACGCGGCCCATCTGGTCGAAGGCCAGCCAGGTGGGGGCGGTGACGTCGGTGATCATCGGCACCACGTCGACGCCGCCCGCGCGGAGCGTCATGCGAAACACGCGGTTGCGAGGCGTGTCGCTGAACCACACGGCGCCCTCGGCGTCGACGGCGAGGCCGCCCGCGCGGCCCACCGAGACGCGCAGGGTGGGGGCCCCCGCGTCGCCCGTCGCGGCGGTGTAGATGGCGCCCTCGCCGGGCGCGCCGCCGCCGAGGGTGCCCGTCATCGAGGTGGGCGCCATGGCCATCACGAGGTCGCCCGTGGGGAGGTAGCGCAGCGCCGTGACGTTGCCCGGGAGCGCCGGGAAGAGCAGCGACCGCGCGTCCATCGCGCCGATGGCGCTCACGTCGCGCAGCGAGGCGACGGCGAGCTGCCCCGCGCCGTCGAAGGCGAAATCGGTGGCGTCGGGGAGGCGCTCGTACACGGTCATCGCCCCGACGGGGTCGCGCGGCAGCGAGACGCAGCGGCCCGCGTCGACGGGCTCGACGACGTCGGCGTCGTCGCTCGCGTCGGGCTTGCTGACGGGCACGTCGTTGCGATCGGCCGCGGGGGCGTCGGCCGTCGCGTCGGACCCGAGGTCGTTCGCGGGCGCGTCGATCGAGGCGTCGAGGGCCTTGAGCGACTCGTCGGGGAAGCACGCTCCGACCGACGCGGCGCAGAGCGCCGCAAGCATCGCGTTTCGTGTGCGAGTAGACATCGTAGGGGCGCTGAGCCTCTATCGGTTGCGGGCCCGCGGTCAAGCCGCGCTTGACAACACCCGCCGAAGTCCCATCACGATGCCCCTTGCGATGACTCCAACACGTTCGCTTGCATTCGCGATCGCCGCATCGACGCTGGGCGCGTGCGGCGAGGAGGTGACCCGCTACGCGCCCCGCGACGCCAGCGCGTGGGACGCGCGGGGCGCGGCCTGGGAGGCGCCCGACGGCGGCGCCGCGGGCTACGGCTTCGTCACCAACAGCCTCATGAACTCGGTCTCGATCCTCGACCTCGCGGCGGGGCGCACCATCGCCACCATCCCCGTGGGGGTGGTTCCGCTGGCCGAGAACGGGCCGCACCACCTCGCGCTCGACCCCGCATCGAACGCGCTCTTCATGCCCCTCTCGATGCCCCCCGCGGCCGTCCCGTCGGGGCCCCACGCGGCGCACGGGTCGTCGACGCGCCCGGGCGTCCTGGTGAAGCGCGCCCTCGACGATTTTCGACTCCTGGGCCGCGCCGACGTCGACGCCAACCCCGGCGACATGCTGCTCTCGCCCGATCGCCGCCGGATCTTCGTGTCGCACTTCGACCTCTTGCGCGCGCAGGCCAACCCGGGCAACCGCGAGGCGCAGCGGTCGAACCTCGTCGTGGTCGACGCCCGCACGATGGAGCGCACGCACACCGTCCCCGTCTGCGTGGCCGCCCACGGCATGGTCGTGTCGCCCGACGGAAACACCGTGTACATGGCCTGCTACGGCGACGACGCCCTCGGCGTGGTGTCCTTCGCGGGGCCCTCCCCGACGGTGCGCCTCGTGCCCATTCGCAACGAGCTCGCGCAGAACCCCACGGCGCCCACCTACGGCCCCTACGCCATCACGGCATCGCCCGACGGCACCACCGTGTGGCTCTCGTGCTCGCCGCCCAACCCCTCGGCGGGCTCGCGCGGGCTGCTCATCGCGTTCGACACGCGCACGCAGTCGTTCGACACCGCGCGCGCCGCGACGGGCCTCATCGGCACGCCCCTCTTCGGCGCCTACGCGCCCGACGGGAGCACCATGCTCGTCCCGCTGCAGGGCCGCGACGCGATCGCGCGGGTCACCACCGCGGCGCCCCTGCGCGTGCTCGAGCAGACGCCCGTGCGCGGCGCCGACTGCGTGCTGCCGCACCAGATCAGCCTGGGCCCCGACGGGCGCTACTACCTCGTGTGCGAGGGCACGCACGACCGCCTGCGCCAGGAGCGCGGCACCGTGCTCGCGCTCGACCCCGACACCCTCGCGGTGACGGCGCGCTACGAGGTCGGCGTCTACCCCGACGCGATCTCCTTCCTGGGCGGCGCGCGATGAGCCCGCGCGCGTCTCTCGTAGCCCTCGCGCTCGCGGCGGCCTCGTGCGGCGACACCGAGCGCCTCGCGCCGCTCGCCGAGCGCGGCGCCCTCCTCGCCGCCGACGCGCGCGTCACGCGCTCGCAGTACAACGGCTTCTCGTGCCTCACGTGCCACGCGGTGAGCCCCGCCGCGCAGGGGCAGCGCGCGCTCCCCGGCGCGACGCTCCAGGGCGCCGCGCGCCGGCCCAGCTTCTGGGGCGGCGAGGTCACCAACCTTCGCGAGGCCGTCGAGCGCTGCTGGACGGGCTTCATGCGCGGCGTGCCCGCCGACCTCGACGGGCCCGACGGACAGGCGATCGGCGCGTGGCTCGACGCCCTCGCGCCCGAAGGGTCGACGGAGGGCGCCGCGGCGGTCACGACCACGTGGACTCGCGTGGTGCGCGACCCCGGCGAGGGCGGCGACCGCGCCCGCGCGCAGGCCGTGTGGGGCCGCGCCTGCGCGACGTGCCACGGCGCCCTCGAGACGGGCGCGGGGCGCCTGGGCCCCCTGGTGTCGGTGCTGCCGCGCGACACGATCACCGAGCACTGCGACGACGACATCGCGGCCGTGGGCTACACCGACCGGCAGGCGTACATTCGCGCCATCGCGACCGAGAAGACCCGCCACGGGAGCTTTCTCGGCTACGCGGGCGTGATGCCCCCCTTCTCGACGGAGGCCCTCTCCGACGACGAGATGCGCGACCTCGCGGCGCTCTTTCGCTGCCCGTGAGGGTGCAACGCGCGCTACGCCCGCGGGGCCGGGCGGCATAGACTACGGCCCTGTGGACCCGCACAAGACCGACACCTCGATCGTGAGCGGGGCCCCCGCGGAGGGGGCCTCGACGGCGCGGCTCCTCGTCGAAGAGACCGGGCGCCCGCCGCGCGTGGTGGTGATCCCCGCGGGCGCCGAGGTGCGCGTGGGCCGCGCCGCCGACGTGGAGGTGCCCCTCGATGACCACCGCGCGTCGCGGGTGCACGCGGTGTTTCGCTACGACGGCCGCGCGGTGAGCGTGCGCGACGAGGGGAGCAGCAACGGCACCTTCGTGGGCCCCGCGCGCGTGAGCGGCACGGTGCGCGTCGAGCCCGGCGCCATGGTGCACATCGGCAGCACGAAGATCGCCGTGGTGGTGTCTCCCCGCGCCTCGGCGCGCCCCGAGACGCTCGCGCCGGTGGTGGGCGCGGTGGCCAGCGGCGGCGACGTGGTGGCCGTCGACCCCGCCACGGTGAGCCTCTTCGCGCTGGTGCGCAGGCTCGCCGCGAGCGACCTGCCGGTGCTCGTGCAGGGCGAGACGGGCAGCGGCAAGGAGGTGGTGGCGCGCGCGCTCCACCGTCACAGCGCGCGGGCGGGCAAGACCTTTCTCGCGGTGAACTGCGCGACGCTCAACGAGTCGCTCGCCGAGAGCGAGCTCTTCGGCCACGAGCGCGGGAGCTTCACCGGCGCCGACGCGCGCAAGGCCGGGGTGTTCGAAAGCGCCGACGGCGGCACGCTGCTCCTCGACGAGGTGGGCGAGCTGTCGGCGTCGAACCAGGCGCGGCTCCTGCGCGTGCTGCAAGAGCGGGCGCTCACGCGCGTGGGCTCGACGCGGCCGGTGCCGGTGAACGTGCGCGTGGTGGCCGCCACCAACCGCGATCTCGTGCTCGACGTGGCGAGCGGGCGCTTCCGCGAAGACCTGTACTTTCGCTTGAACGGGGTCACCGTGGCGGTGCCGCCGCTGCGGTCGCGGCCGAGAGACATCGTGCCCATGGCCGAGCGCATTCTGGCCGAGCGCGGCGGCGGGTGGCACCTCGGGCCCGGCGTCGCGGCCCTCTTGCAGGCCCATCGATGGCCGGGCAACGCGCGCGAGCTGCGCCACGCGGTGGAGTGCGCCATCGCGCTGGCCGAGGGCGACGAGCTGCGGGCCGAGCACCTGCCGCCGTCGGTGCGCGGCGAGCTCGAGGCGCAGTCGCCCGACGACGCCTCGCCGCTGCGGTCGAAGGTCGACGAGCTCGAGCGCCGCTCGATCGTCGCGGCCCTCGAGTCGACGGGGTGGAACCAGTCGCGCGCCGCGCAGGAGCTCGGCATCTCGCGCCGCGGGCTCATCTACAAAATGGAGCGCTTCGGGCTCAAGCCCCGGCCTCCCGCGACGGCGCGATGATCGTTCCGGGCACCGAGGTCGACGGGCGCTACCGCGTCGTGCGGCTCCTGGGCGAGGGGAGCATGGGCGCGGTGTACGAGGCCGAGCACGTGGCCGTGGGGCGCAAGGTGGCCCTCAAGGTGCTGCACGCGCGCTTCGCCCAGGTGCCCGACGCCGTGCGCCGCTTCGCGCGCGAGGCGCGGGCCGCGGCGGCCATCGGGCACGAGAACATCGTGGCCGTGCTCGACGCGGGCACGCACGGCGACGAGCCCTACCTCGTGATGGACCTCCTCCGGGGCGCCACCCTCGGCGAGCACCTCGCGCGGGCCGAGGTGTTCGAACCGCGCGCAGCGTGCGGGGTGATCGGGCAGGTTCTCTCGGCCCTCGCCGCCGCGCACGCGAAGGGCATCGTGCACCGCGACCTCAAGCCCGACAACGTGTTTCTCGTCGCGCGCGACGGGGCCACCACGGTGAAGCTCATCGACTTCGGCGTGTCGAAGTTTCGCCCCTTCGAAGAGGGCATTCACCAGACGACGCAAGAGGGCCTGCCCATCGGCACGCCCGCGTACATGGCGCCCGAGCAGTGGATGGGGCGCCGCGACATCGACCACCGCGCCGACGTCTTCGCCGCGGGCGTGATGCTCTACGAGATGCTCACCGGCGGCATGCCCTACGAGGGCGCGAGCCAGGGCGAGCTCTTCCTCGAGATCGTGCGCGGCACCGAGGAGCCGCCGCCGCCCAGCGAGATCGCGCCGGGCGTGCCCGAGGCCATCGACGCCGTGGTGCTCCGCGCGCTGCGCCGCGACCGCGAGGCGCGCTACGAGAGCGCGCGAGAGTTTCTCGAGGCGCTGCGCCCCTTCGGCGCCGAGGGCATCGCGGTGGTCGACGCCCCGCCCGCGTCGCCGCCCGACGGCGGCCCCGTCGTGCTCGCGCACCGCGCCACGCGACGGGCCACCACGGTGATCGACCGTCACCCGCGCCTCGGCCGACTGGGCGTCGCCGCGCTCGCCGTCGCGCTCGTGGCGCTCGGAGCCGTCAGCGCCCTCGCGGTGCGCGCCCGCGAGGCGCCTACGACGCCCGCCCGTAGCCCCCGCGCGGTCGCGCTCGCCGTCGCGCCGTCGCCCGCGTCGCCGCCTCCCGTCGCCGAGGCGCGCATTCCCGACGCCGCGCCCCCGACGCCCGCGTCTGCCGCTCCGCCGCGCGCTCGCCGACGGTACCGCCCGCGCGCCGGCCGCGCCCCGGCGCCCGCGCGCACGGGCGTCGGTTCATTGAACATCTCTCACGACTTCTGACGACGGTGGCCCTTCGCTACGCGCGCCGACGCCGTCGCGCGAACAGCCCCGCTGCGACGAGCGCGAGGCCCCACGGGGTGTGTGACGCACCCTCTCCGGTGTGGCAGCCGCAGCCGCCGTCGTCGACGCCGGTGGGGGGTGTCGCGCCGCCGTCGGCGCTCGTGGTGCTCGCGTCGGGGGGCGACACGCACCGGTTGCGAACGCACACGAGCGAGCCCGCGCAGCGCGTCGTGGCGCAGGTGTCGCGCACGCACATGTCGCCCGTCGTCTCGTCGCAGAACTCGCCCGTCGCGCAGGTGACGCCGAGGCACACGGGAACGCACCACGGCTCGGACTCGACCACGCGGCAGACGGTGCCCGCCTGCGTGCAGATGAAGCCGAGCTCGGGCTGATACGAGCAGCGGTCGCGCACGCACCGACCCGCTACGCACACGCCGCCCGGACACTCGCACGGCGGTGCGTCGAGGGGCGCAGGCACGTCGAGCGCCGTGAGCCCGTCGAGGGGAACGGCGCCGTCAACGGACACGGCGCCGTCAACCGACACGGCGCCGTCAACGGACACGGCGCCGTCAACGGACACGGTGCCGTCGGGCGGCCGCGGGGCGTCGACGGGGACCAGCGACGCGTCGCTCGGGGGTACGGTGACGTCGGCGGGGCGCGGCACGTCGGGCGACGGGGCGGTGCCGTCGAGGGGAGGGGGCGCGTCGGGCGCGCCCGCGTCGTAGCCGGGGATGCGCACGCAGGCGCAGGAGCCGCTGCACGAGATCCAGCCGGTGCGCGGACAGCTCCCGCCGCGGTTGTCGCAGAACGGCGCGTAGCCGGCCTCGCAGCCGCCGGTGGAGCCGCCCTGCACGCACTGGCCGGGGTAGGCGTGGCAGCCGTTGTTGCAGCGGCACACGCCCTGCGCGCTCGCCTCCGAGGCGCTCGCGGCCGCCGACAGGAGCATCGCGATGGAGAGGAGCGCGGAGCGCGCGGCGAGGCGCGCGCGGAGAGACATGTTCGACACTGTGACTCCAGTCTCAGGGGTTGGGGCAGCGGCGCGTCGTGAAGATGAGCGAGAAGGGCTGCGCGACGGTGGTGCTGCGCCCGCACGCGTCGGTGGCCGTCACGTCGAAGTGCCACGTGCCTCGCAGCGCGCCCCCGAGGATCGCGAGCGGCGGCATGTCGACCATCATGCCGCCCACCTGCCGACGCCACACGTACGGCGCGGCGGTGAGCGGCGGCGGCGGCGGCGGGGCGATGGCGCCGTCGGGCGTGCGCCACTGCGCAGTGACCTGGCGCACCGCACCGGTGGCGGTCACCGTGGCGCGGAAGTCGTAGTACACGCGCGCCCCCGACTCGGTGCACGTCTCGATCATCGCGTCGCGCGCGGGCGCCGTCACCGAGACCACGGGCGCTGAGCCCGCGCAGCCCGTGTCGGGGGGCGTCGTTGCGTCGACCACGGCGCGATCGACGAGCGCCGCGTCGGGGCGTACCACCGCGTCGGGGCTCACGCTTGCGTCGGGCGCCGTCGCGTCGGGGCTCACGCTTGCGTCGGGTGCGGTCGCGTCGGGGCTCACCACCGCGTCGGTGCGCACCTCGACGTCGAGCGTCACATCGGAGGAGGCGTCGCCAGCGGCGGCGCCCTCGTCGTCGGCGCACGCGACGCCCGCGAGCGCGAAGAGGAGCAGCCAGCGCGAGGGCGGTCTCCGAGTGTCGACACACGCAGAGCGCGGCGCCGCGAGCGTGCGCAGGGAGCTCACAGGGCGAGCGCGCGAAAGTACAGAACCGTCGAGACCTTCGCGTCGAAGGAGCGCGGTCGGCCCGCGGCCGCGGGCACGCGGATGCCCACCTTGAAGCTCCCCTGAACGAGGTCGTTGTTGATGGGCGCGAGCTGCGCGCGGTCGGCCGTGATGGTCACCTCGACGGGGCCGGGGCCCGAAGCCTGCGCCACCGTGCCGACGTTGACCGTCACCTGTGACGTAGAGAAATAGAGCGTGAGGGGCCCGCCCAGAAACTGTTCGAAGCTCGTGACGCCCCTCGCGTCGCGCAGCGTGAGGGTGACACGCTCGACCACCACCGCCGCGGGCGGGCGACCGAGCACCGCGCGCGCCTGCGAGAGGAACACTCCGTACGGGTTGCCCGACTCCGTCGTGATCGACTTGTCAGAGTCGAAGGACTCGTTGCGCACGTCGCCGTCTTTGAACTTGTCGAGCACGATGGAGACAGGACCCGAGAAATTGACCGTGTTGGCCCCCGTGCCGTCGGCGTCGCCGCAGCCGAGCGCGCACAGACCCGCGAAGAGAACCGTTCGAATGAATGCGTGCATGCTCGCTAACAAAGCACGATCGACGCCGCCCCTGCTACCGCGTCGAAGCGCCAGAAATCGTGCGAGAAGCGACCGCGCCCGCGCCGCCCCGCTGCGCACGATGGTGACAACGCGCTGCGCAGCGCATGCACAGCGCCGAGGCGCTGTCGTGAGAGTGCGCAGTCGCCATACGCGCTGTGCAAATAGGGTGACTTGACGCGCCCGAAAATTATCGCGCACCATAGGGTGAATGAAGAGGGGCTCGATCGCGCTGCTGGCAATTGGGGGTGTGGGCATCGGGGTGCGCCGCCTCGGGGGAGGGGATCTTCACGCCCCCGCCGAAGACGTCGCGCGCGACCGCGTCGTCACACCCGTCAACGACGTGATCACCTTCACCGCCGCACGCACCTGCAGCCCCTGAGCGCCGTCGCCATGAGAGCCGCGCTCGCATCGCTCACGCTCTCGGCGCTCTTCTGCGCCGGGTGTTCGCTCAACCACCCGGCGGGGGCGGTGCCACCCCTCGACGCGCCGCGAGCCGACGTCGGCGCCGACGACGCCCCCGACGCCGAAACCTCTCCGCCAGACGCAGACGCGCTCGACGCGAGCGACGCCGACGATGTGCTCGACGAGACCGACACGCTCGACGCGAGCGATGTGCTCGACGCCGACGATGCGCTCGACGCGAGCGATGTGCTCGACGCGCTCGACGCGAGTGACGCCGACGATGCGAGCGATGCGCTCGACGCGGCCGACGCGCGCGACGCGGCCGACGCGCTCGACGCGCTCACGCGTCTCGATACTGGACGCGTCGACACGGGCTCAATCGACACGGGATATCTCGAGACGGGAGCGCCGGCGGGCCGCTGCGGCGGCAACGGGCAGGCGTGCTGCGTCGACGGCGTCTGTGACAGCGATCGGGTGTGCGTCGCGCGCGTGGGACTTGCGCCCACGTGCGCCGACTGCGGCGGCAACGATCAGCCCTGCTGCGCCTACGGGCGCTGCGACACCGATCGCGCCTGCGTCGCGCGCGTGGGCCTCGCCCCCGCGTGCGCCGACTGTGGCGGCAACGGTCAGCCCTGCTGTGACCAGGGGCGCTGCGACAGCGATCGGGTGTGCCTCACGCGCGTGGGCCTCGCGCCCGCGTGCGCCGACTGCGGCGGCAGCGGTCAGCCCTGCTGCGCCTATGGGCGCTGCGACACCGATCGCGTGTGCCTCGCGCGCGTGGGGCTCGCGCCCGCGTGCGCCGACTGCGGCGCAAACGGTCAGCCCTGCTGCGACGGGGCGCGCTGCGACACCGGGCGCGTGTGCACCCCCGGAGCAGGCGATCCGACCTCGCGCTGCCGCTGAGCGTCGCAGTCAGAATACGCCGCCCACGCCCGCCCAGGCGCCGCCGCTCACCGGCAGCGCAACCGCTCGCAGCGACTGTGCAGAAGGCGCTCCGCGCACCGCGATGACCACGGCGGCGACCCCCGCGGCGACGGCGCCGACGGCCATCACGTCGGCCGCGATCGAGAGCGCGCGGCCCCTTCGCGCGAGCGCATCGACCTCGGGGTCGCTCGCCGCGCGCGAGAGAAAGTCGCCGTGGTTCTGCACCGC
>CANMAT010000063.1 GCA_947494865.1 Deltaproteobacteria bacterium | reverse complement strand
CCTCACGCGGTGAGATGCACCGACGGCGCGTCGGGTCGCGCGCGGCGCGGGCGTCGGCGACTTTGCTTCGCGCGCCGGTTGCGGTAGGTGTCCAGTTCCGTGAAGTACCTCCCCGCTTGCGTGCTTTTGGCTTCTGCGTTGTGCAACAACGGCTGCAGCGACACCCCTCCGGTGCGCTTCACCGAGGTCGACGGCGACGTCACCGCCGACGCGGTCGCCTCCGACGCGGCCGACCTCGACGCCCCCGACGCGCCGGCGCCCATCGACCGCGGGGTGATCCCCATCGACCGCACCGAGCCGCAGGGCATGACGGTGGTGTACGCCCACTCCGACGCGGTGCTGTACTCCGTCGACCCGGCGACGAGCGCGGTGCGCATGGTGGGCACGTTTCGCTTCCCCACCGACGGCAACAACCACGCGATGACCGACCTCGCCGTCAACGCCGACGGCGAGCTCACGGGCGTCACGCAAGACGCGCTCTACACCGTCGACCCGACCACGGCGCAGTGCGCGCTCATCCGCGCGCTTCCCACCACCGACCGCCGCGTGTTCGTGGGCCTCACGTGGGTGCCCGTGGGCGTGCTCGACCCGTCGCGCGAGGTGCTCCTCGGCGGCGCCACCGACGGCTCCCTGTGGCGCATCGACCCGACCACGGGGCGCAGCACCTCCGCGGGCACGCTCTCGACGGGCTGGGGCATCAGCGGCGACATGGTGTCCATCCGCGGGGCCAACACGTACGCCACGGTGCGCCGCACCACGGGCACCTCGACGAGCGACACCCTCGCCACCCTCGACTTCAGCTCGGGCAGCGCCCGCATGACCATCGTGGGCACCATCACGGGCTACGCGAGCATCTACGGCCTCGGGTACTGGCGCTCGACGCTCTACGGCTTCACGCGCCCCGGGCGGCTCATCACCATCAACGTGGCCACGGGCGCGGCCACGCCGCAGTCGATGCCCGCGATGCAGTTCTCGGGCGCCGGGGTCACCACCGTGGCGCCCGTCGCCCCGCCCTGACCGTGCGCCTCAGGGCGCCGCCGGTCGCGCGCCGCGCCGCGCGCGGTCGACCTCGGCGGGCACCGTCACCGCCGGCAGCGGAAAGCCCGGCCGCGCGAAGAGAAACCCCTGCGCGAGGTGCACGCCCGTGTCGCCGAGGGCGCGCCACTCGTCGTAGGTCTCGATGCCCTCGGCCACCACCTGGGCGCCCATGTCGACGCACAGCCGCACGATGTTCTTGATGAGCTGCTGCTGCCGCGAGCCCGCGGTGACCTCGGCCACGAGGCCGCGGTCGAGCTTCACCACGCTGGGCTCGAGGTCGACGATGTGCTTGAGGTTCGAGTAGCCCGCGCCGAGGTCGTCGACGACGAGCGAGATGTTGCCCCGCGAGCGCACCTCGTTGAGCACGTCGCGGCAGAGGTCGAAGTGCGTGAAGGGCACCGCCTCGGTGACCTCGAGGAACACGTCGTGGTCGTAGAAGTACATCGGGTCGTCGGGGCGCACGAGCCACCGCGCCTCGAGCTCGGCGGGGTGCACGTTGAGAAACACCGGACGGCCCGCGCACAGGGGCAGCGCCACCTCGCGCACCATGCGCCCGAGGCGCCCCACGCAGCGCTCCTCGACGGCGCGGTCGAAGAGGGCCACGGGGTTGGCGTACTCCTTCACGCGGCAGCGGGTGAGGGCCTCGTAGGCGAACACGCGCAGGCTCTCGATGTGCACGATGGGCTGAAACACCACCGAGAGGTCGTCGGCGCACACGAGCTGGTTGATGCCGTAGAGCGAGCCCCGATCGTCGGGCGCGGGGAGCTCGAAGGGCGTCGACGCGAAGAGGTTGAAGGGCCTGGGCGATGGGGGCGCGAGCATGCGGTGTCTCTCGGTGTGACCCGCCGTGAAGCGGGCGGTGCGAGACTAGGCACACTCCGCGCTGCGATCACCCGCGATGCGCGCGAACGGTCTATTTTCAGAGCGAATCGCAGCGAGGAACGGGCGCCGCGTAGGGGTTCAGCCTAGGGGGCCCTGGGAGGAGCGGGGGGGGCGATGCGGGCTCAGCGAGGGGTCGGCGCGGCGCTCTGGGCGTTGAGCGCGTCTTGCAGCTCGACGACCTTGAGAAAGAGCTCGAGGCGGTTGCGCTCGAGGCGGCGCACGAGCTCGTTGTCGTAGGGGCCGAACACCTCGTTCACGTGGCGCTCCGACTCGGTGCCGCGCACCGTGATGGCCGCGAGGCCGAACACCGAGTCGATGGTGCGCACGGCGTAGCGCGGCTGATCCTTGAGGAAATCTTCGACGGCGGTGAGCACGCCGTTGCGCGCTCCGCCCTCGTTGAGGGCCATCGCGAAGGAGCCGCCGCCGCGCAGGCCGCCCTTGCCGAGCGCCGCCACGTCGAGCGAGGCGCCGAGGTCGAAGCTGTGCGGGTGCACCACCTCGGAGGGCAGCGCGTCGGGCTCGTAGTACGAGTCGCGGCGGGCGCAGGGCCAGCCCACGTGGTGCACCAGCACAACGCCCTCGGCGCCGCGCTCGCTCCACGCGCGGTCGAGCAGCTTGAGCTCGTTGTAGACCGAGAAGTAGTTGTGGTCGCCGTCGATGAGGGTGAACTCCGCGCGGCACCCCGGCGCGAGCAGGTAGATCAGCCCGAGGCCCTGATAGAGGTTGTAGGCCTCGCTGTCGATCGCCTGCGCGGCCAGCGCCTCCGAGGGCGAGGGCTCCACCGTCACGAGCTCGACCTTCTTCTCGCCGCAGTACTTGATGAGCCGATCGGTGAAGGGCCCCGAGTCGGTGCCGATCTCGAGCACCGAGCTCGGGCGCGTGCGATCGAGCAGGCTGAAGATGATCTCTTCGTACTCCTTGAGGCTGTGCAACATCAGGTCGGCCATGGGGGTCTTTGATCCGCTTCGGGGTGTGAGAGTGAGTGACGTCGACGTAGGGTCGCGGAGCGAGAATACGGTTACGCCCGCGGCCCTGTCGACGTCGTTGCAGAAACTCACCCCGATGCGCCAAGAGCTCCGAGCGCGGCGCCGCGCGGCCCACCGCTACGGTGCGCCTCAGAGATTCGGTTCGACTTCGAAGGGCCACGCGATGCGCGTGTCGCCCGTCGCGTCGGGCACCGCCATGCGCCAGGCGCTCATGGCGCGCGCGAGGCACTGCCCCACCGCGCGCAGCGACGCCGGCGCGTGCGGCGTGGCCGAGCGCACCGCGCCGCTCGTGGCGATCACCAGCTCGACGGTGATGCGCCCCTCGGCCTCGTCGCCCGCCTGGTCGATGCACTGGTCGACCTCTTCGGTGTGCTCGCCCACCGCGGCCTCGACCACCGCGTCGGCCGAGTCCGACGGGAGCTCGGCCTCGCCTTGCGACTCCTCGGGCTCCTGCGGCGCGCTCGGGGCCTCGTCGGGCGCGGGGGCCTCTCCGCTCGCCTCCGGGGCGGCGACGAGGGCGTGGCGCGCCGGGTGAGCGTGGTGCGCGTGGTGCGCGTGGTGCGCCCGCACGCGACGGCGCCGACGATGCGCGCCTTCGGGCGTCACGGCCGCGATCACGAGGGGCGCGCTCGCCTCCGACGGAGGCGTCGCCACGGGGATCGCCTGCGCCGCCACGTCGACCTGGGTCACCGGCGCAGGGCCCGCAGGCTCGGCGGCGGAGGGCGCGGAGCGCGGGCGGCCACCGGCGACGGCCGCGATCACGAGCGAGAGGGCCACCACGGCCGCGGCGATGTAGGCGCGGCGCGACGGGCCCCGCGCCACGAGCCCATCGGGGAGCGACACGCGCCCCTCGGCCGCGGGGGTGTTGTTGTCGTTCTGGGGCTCCGCGGCGATGCGAAAGCTGCCCGACGCTTCGTTGGTGGGAGCCGTGTTCTCGACGATCGGGTGAGCGTGCATGTCGCGTTGGCCTCTCTGCGAGGGATCAACGGCAGAACAGCCCCGCGACTTGATGCGAGAGCCCGAGAAAGAGACCTCAGCGGCACGCCGCGCTGATGCAATTCAAGCTGGGCGGGCACTGGGCGTTGCAGGCGCCGCAGTGGTTGCGGTCGATGTTGAAGTTGCGGCACAGCCCCGCGCAGAACGCGAGCCCCGGCGCGCAGGGCGACGGCGGGTCGCAGGGCGGCTCGTTCACGAGGCCGCAGTGGGTGCAGCCCCCGACGGTGGGGGTGAAGTTCACGTTGCAGGTGTACACGCAGCGCCCCGCCTGACACCCGCGCATGCCGTCGGGCACGGCCTGACAGGGGCGGCCGCACCCGCTCGGGCCGCACCAGTCGGGGTCGCTGCGGGGGTCGGTGCAGCGCCGCCCGTTGCAGAGGCTCTGGCCCGCGGGGCACGTGCACGCGCCGTTGACGCAGTAGGTGGTGTCGGGGCACACCATGCCGCAGCCGCCGCAGTTGCGCGGGTCGAAGCGCACGTTGGTGCACGCGCCGCCGCAGAGGCTCAGCCCCGCGGGGCAACCGCCCGCGGGAGGTACGTCGGGGAGGGGCGTGACGGGCGCGTCGGCGACGCCGCCGTCGGGCGTCGGGTCGGCGGCGCCGCCCAGCACGAAGGCCTCGCTCACCCGCTCGTTGGGGATGAAGCGCATCACGCGCGAGCGCCGCGCCAGCTCGAGGCCCTGCGAGCAGCTCGTGCGGGTGCGCGCCACCACCGTCACGGTGATGGGCTGCGAGAGGTCTTCGTCGCGCGGCACGATGCGAAACTCGAGGATCTTGCGCGGGGGAATGCCCGGCGACACGGGCGCCACCACCCGCTGCGGCGCGAGCCCGCGCGACTGCACCTCGATGCACACGCCGCGCAGCGTCGACTCGCTGTCGAAGCTGAGCGCCGAGTACACGCTGAGGTACACGTCGGTCTCGTCGGCGGCGCACGCGGTGAGGGCCGCGGCGAAGAGCAGGGCGGCGCGGCGGCTCACGGCGCCGTCACCGCTTGAAACGTGTACACGGGCGCGTCGGCGGGCTGCGAGAGCTGCCAGGTGAGGGCCACCGCGCCGCCCACCACCGCGGTGCCGACGAGCGTCCAGAACCACCAGCGGCCGTAGAAGGGCGTCGCGCTCGAGGCCTCGCCGTCGCGCTCGAGGCGTGGCGCGAAGCGCGTGGCGGCGCCGTCGCGGAGGGTCATCGCGAAGCGCGCGGGGCGGTACCCGTCGGCGCGCACCTCGACGAGGTGACGGCCCGACGCGAAGCGCGCCTCGACGGGAACCTCGCCCTGGTCGCGGCCGTCGACGAACACCGACGCGTGGGCCACCGGGGCCTCGATGCGCAGCCGTGACGGCGGCGGGCGCGCGCCCTCCGAGGGGTCTTCTTCGTAGGGGTTCACGGTGTTGAGGGGCACCGCGCGGGCGGCCTCGCCCTCGCCCACGCCCAGCGACACCTCGAGGACGGCGCGCGACCCTTCGGCGGCTTGAAACTCACGCCGCACGACCTGCCCGTCGCGCGCGCGCACCTCGACGGTGTGGGCCCCCGGGTCGACGGCGAGGTCGTCCGTCCACCGGGGGCGGGGGTGGCGGTCGAGGGAGACCGAGGCGACCTCTGCGGCGGGCGTCACGCGGAGCGAGAGGGTGCCCACGCGCGGCCGCAGGCGGCGCATCGCGTCGGCGAGGTAGGTGACGTTCTGCGCGGGCATGGTGTCGGCGCAGTCGGCCTGGTAGCGCTGAAACACGTCGAGGCTGTCGGCGTAGCGGCGCGTCTGTTCGAAGGCCACGGCGAGGTTGAACTGCGTCGAGCACCGCGGGAGGAGCCCGTACGAGAACTCGAGCTCGGCGATGGCCGTCGCGTAGCGGCTCTGCTGCATGGCCGCGACGCCGCGCAGAAAGGCCTGACGGGCTTGCTCCTCGGGCGACTCCTGCGCGCGGGCCGCCGTCGGGGAGAGCGCGACGATCGCCGCGGATGCAAGCACGACGAGACGCACTCAGAACTCCGTCTGGATCACGGGGGGACGCGCCGCCGCGGGGCGCTGCGGGCGCGGGGGAGCGGGCGCTGCGACGCGCGGAGCCACGGCCCGAGGGCGCACCGGGGCCGCGCGGGCCACCGCGGCGACGCGCGGAGCAGGGCGGGCGACGGGCTCGGGCGCTGCGACGGGCTCGGGCGCCGCGACGGGCTCGGGCGCCGCGACGGGCTCGGGCGCGGGGGCCTCGGGACGGCGCGCGGGCGGCGGGCGCAGGGCGTCGGCCGTGAGGGGCATGGGCTCGGTGCGCGAGAGGGCGGCGGCGCCGCCGTCGATGCGCGCGGGGGTGTTGAGGCGAAGCCCGAGGAGCACCCCCACGAGCACCGCGGCGACGGCGGCCACGACGGGGATGAGCCGCCGCGGCGACCACGGCTCGGGGAGCACCAGCTCGAGGGTGCGCGCGCCCGGGGCGACAGGGCTGGCGGGCGTGATCGCGCGCACGCGCGAGAGGCGAATGGGCGCGGTCTCGTCGGGCGAGATGAGCGACGGGGCCGACGGCGGCGCGGGGTGCTCCTCGGTGGCGGGGCGCGCGAGCGACGAGAGGTCGGGGATCTCACCGAGGTCGGGCGACGTGAGCGGAATGGCCCGCCACGGCACCGTGCCCTGGTAGCTCTGCGTGTTGATGAGCGCCGAGATGAACGCCGCCATGGTGGGCCACCGGGCGTCGCGCTCGACCTGGAGCGCGCGCTCGACCGTGTCGGCCACGTCGCGGGGCACCGTCGGGAGGAGCGCGTCGACGCGCGGCGGAGGGCCCTCGAGCATGCGCTGCAAGAGCGCGTGATGGCCGTCGACCTCGTAGGGCAGCCTGCCCGTGAGGGTTTCGAAGAGCACCGCGCCCATGGACCAGATGTCGGCGCGCACGTCGCACAAATGCTCGCCCCGCGCCTGCTCGGGAGACATGTAATCGAAGGTGCCCCACACCGAGCCCGAGCGCGTGTCGGCGCGCCTCGCCTGCGACGGGGCCTCGAGGTGCTTGGCGATGCCGAAATCAATGAGCTTGGGCACCGTGTTGCCCGAGCTCGTCTTCACGAGAAAGATGTTCTCGGGCTTGATGTCGCGGTGAATGATGCGCTGCTTATGGGTCGCCACGAGGGCGCCCATGATGGGCACGAGCACCTCGAGGGCCTCCGTGGGCACGAGGCGCCGCCCGGGGCAGTTGTTGAGGTACTCGCGGAGGTTGGTGCCCCGGAGGTACCGCTGAACGATGTAGGCGGTGCCCGTGGCGGCGTCGACGTCGGCGTCGAACACCTCCACGATGTTGTCGTGCTCGACCTTCGAGGCCGCGAGGGCCTCGCCCAGAAAGCGCCCCACGAGGTCGCGGTTGGTGAGGTACTCGGGCTTCAGCGTCTTCACCGCGAAGGGCTTGTTACCGAGCTTCACGTTCTCGGCGAGAAACACGTTGCCCATGCCGCCGTCGCCGAGCAGGCGGCGCAAGAGGTACTTGCCGTCGAGAATGTCGCCTTCCCTGGCCATCGGCTCCCGTTGCTGCGCTCCGGCGCCGCGCGAGACTAGCGCACATCGTCGCCGCGAGAGAACAACGCGCGGTGTCTCAAACTAACGCAGAGTGTCCCGTTTTTGTCCTTGCTGCGCGTCATTTGCGTTGACGCCTGCGCTGTGAACCCCCCACCCTCCCGTCCTCGAAAGGGTCACCTCACCATGTCGTACGGCTCGCCTCTTCGCCTCGGCCTCGGTCTCTGCCTCGTCGCCCTCGGCTGCGCCACCACCCCGGCGCCGCAGCCCACCACGCCCGAGCCCGCGCCCACCCCGGCTCCCGCGCCCGTCGCCGAGCCCACCCCGGCTCCCGCGCCCGTGGCCGAGCCCGAGCCCGCGCCCGCGCCTGCCCCGGCTGCCTTCGTGGCCAGCGCCGAAGACCGCGCCGCGTGGCAGCGCGCCACGACCCTGCTCGACTTCAACGCCCGCGCCAACTTCGGCGGCGGCGCGCTCCGCACGGGCTTCACGCCCGACCCGTGGCCCTTCCCCCTCTCGGCCGGCGGCGGTCGCAACCCCGTCGAGGTCTCGACCCTCGGCATCCGCGACGCGGCCTCGGGCGACCAGTGCAGCCGCTCGTTCGTCACGCGCCGCCCCGACTTTCACTTCACCTTCACCGCGGGCACCAACTTCCCCACGCTGCGCTTCTACGTGGTGACGGGCAACGGCGCCGACGCCACGCTGCTCATCAACGGCGCCAACGGCGAGTGGCGCTGCAACGACGACCACCACCACGAGGGCTGGGGCAACCCCCTCATGCCCGTGATCGATTTCCACAGCCCGCCCGCGGGCCGCTACGACATCTGGGTGGGCTCGTACGACCAGTCGCGCGGCAACCCCGCGCAGCTCTTCGTCACCGAGCTCGACTCCAACCACCCCTGAGCCCCGCCGCCGCGGAGGGCACCCGCCGCCGGGTGCCCCTTCGGCCCTCCGCCCGCCCCCGCCGCCAATCGCTACAGCGACCGCTCGTACACGCGATACCGCTTGTAGATCTGCGCGCCCATGTTGGCGATGCCCGAGTTGATGGGCGAGTCGTCCTCGCGCGTCCACGAGAGCTCGCCCCACTCGTAGCCCTTGGCCTTCGCGCGGTTCGAAATCTCGGCGTACATGGCCACCGAGAGGGGCATGTATTTGCGCACGCCGCGCAGCTCCTTACGAATGCCCAGCATCATGAGCCGCGCGCTCTTGGGGCGCTGCACCTTGAGCCGCCACAGGAGCTTGGCCCACCCGAAGGGAAACAGCGCCCCGTCGAGGTCGCGCACGCACTCGTTGAGGTTGGGCAGCGTGATGCACATGCCCACCGCGCGCCCCTCGACCTCCGCGATGAACGTGAGGTCCGGGTCGAGCACCAGCGCGAGGTCTTCGGCCATCTTGGCCACCTCGTCGGGCAGCGCCTTCACGAAGGCCCATTTGCCCTCCCAGGCGTCGTTGTAGATGTCGAGCACGATGCTCAGCTCCTCGTGCATCTTCGACTTGTTCATCGAGCGCAGGGTGAGCTCCGGGGCGTCGCGCTTGAGCATCTCGAGCGCCTTCGACGCGCGCTTTGGCAGCTCGCCCACGGTGTACCGCCACGCGACGACGTCTTTCTCCTTCGTGAGCCCCGCGGCGAGCGCCACCCGGTCTTGCCACGCGCGCGAGTGCGCCATCATGAGCATGGGGGGCGTGTCGAAGCCCTCCACGAGCACGCCCACCTCCTCGTTGGGGTAGAGCGAGAAGGGCCCGCTCATGCGCTTCATCCCCTTGGATTTTAGCCACTTCGCGGCATGCTCGACGAGCGCGCGGCCCACCGCGTCGTCGTCGATCGTGTCGAAGAAGCCGAAGAAGCCCGTGTCGTTCTGCCAGAGGCGCAGATACTCCTGATCGATCGAGGCCGCGCAGCGCCCCACGAGCTGATCGCCCCTCCACGCCGTGAGGTACACCGCCTCGGCGCGCTTGAAGAACGGGTTCTTCTTCGGGTCCAGGCGCTGCTTGATGTCAAACTCGAGCGGCGGAAACCAGCTCGCGTCGCCCGCGAACACCACGCGCCCGGCGCGCAGAAACTCGCTCACGTCGCCGCCCGGCACATGCTCTTTGATCGTGATGGTCATCGCGGCGCGCGAGACTAGTCACATTGCACGCGGGCGCAATGGCGCGCTGCACGCGCAGGCTACTTCGTGCCGCCACGCATTCCGCGCGGCATCTGCGGCACCACGCCGGGTGCCAGCGGGTTCGACGGCGTCGTCGGCGGCATCTGCGACGCCCCCATCGAAACGCCCTGCTCCACAGGCATCGGCGGCAGCGCGGGCATCTGCGAGGGCGCTTGCGAAGGCATCGCGGGCTGCGCGACGGGCTGCGCGTCGGGCGGCGCGTCGGCGCTCGACGCGCTGAGCGCCCAGAACCCGCCGAGGGCCGACGCCACGAGCACGAGCGCCACCACGAGGCCCAGCGCCTTGCGCGACCCTCGCGCGGGCGGCGGCGCCGAGCGCGTGTGCGCGAGCGGCGGATACGACGGCGCGGCCCCCATCACGGGCGGCGGCGGCGAAGAGAGCGCCAGCGTGGGCGTAACGGGCATCTGCGGCGCGGCGGCCATCATCGTGGTGGGCGCCGAGTCCGACGGCGCGAGCGACGAGCGGCCGTAGGGCGCGAACGCGGGCGGCGCGAGGGCCACGAGGGCGTCGGTCATCTCCTTCGCGTTGGCGAAGCGCTGACGCGGGTCGCGCGCGATGCAGCGGGCGAACCACGGGTCGAGGTTGGCCGGCAACAGGTGCTGCGCGCCGAACATGTCGGCCCGCTGCGAAGCGGGCGCCAGGGGCTCGCTCACGAGCTCGGAGTAGAGCCACCCGAGGTTGAGCTCGCGCTCGTTGGCGCTCAGCCAATAGAAGCGCCCGGTGAACATCCGAAACGCGAGCAGCCCCACGGCCCACACGTCGGCGGCGGGCGTGATCTCGACGTTCTCGTTCTGCTCTGGGGACATCCACAGGGGCGTGCCGATGGCGGCGGTCTTGTTCTGCGCGCGGTCGTTGGGGTCGAGGCGCTTGGCGATGCCGAAGTCGAGCACCTTCACCGTGAATGGCGCGTCGGTGCGAGCCTGCGAGGTGAGAAACACGTTCTCGGGCTTGAGGTCGCGGTGAACGACCCCCTTCTCGTGGGCGGCCGAGAGCGCGCGGCAAAGCTGCGACAGCACGCGCCACGCTTCATCGTGCGGAAGGCCCCGCGCCGGGAGGTTCTTGGTGATGCGCGCCGCGAGCGTCTCGCCCTTGAGCAGCTCCATCGCGAGCCACGGAACGTGCGACCGCTCGTCGATGCCCGCGCAGT